>CAZHGG010000163.1:0-9371 GCA_964531755.1 uncultured Polyangiaceae bacterium | reverse complement strand
GTGTCCGCCGCGGCGATCCCTCCGTGCAGCCCGAGGAGCGAGGCCGCCACCGCGAGCGCGGCGCCGCGGAGTCGTGCGCGCGCCACGAGGAGGCCGCCGCTCTGCGTCTTGCTCCCGGCGCTCATCGGTGCGCCCTCCGCGCTCGCCGCGCGAAGAGGTCGCGCAGCGGCCGCACGAAGGAGCCGCCCGTGTCGATCTCCACCGCGTCGAGGCCGCGCTTGCGGAACAGCGCGGTGCGGGCCGCGCGCAGGGCCGCCATCGACTTCTTGTAGTTTGCACGCACCTCGGGGGCGCTGGTGTCCACGAGCACGAGCTCGCCGGTCTCGAGGTCTTGGAAGCTCGCGAGGCCCACGTCCGGCAGCTCGTCGTCGCGCGCGTCGTGGAGCACCACCGGCACGACGTCGTGCTTCGCGGCCGCCAGGGAGAGCGCGCGCTCGTATCCCTCGGCGAGGAAATCGCTGACCACGAAGGCGACGCTCCGCCGCCGCGCGACGCCCACGAGGCCCTCGAGCAGGCCCTTCAGGTCGGTGGCGGCCCCGAGCGGGGGCGCCCCCCGCGGCGAGCGCGGCGGCGCCTCCTCTTTGCGCGTCTGCGCGTGCAGGGTGGGGGAGTAGCCCAGGATCTCGCGCACCACGCGCATCACGTGCTTCTCGCCCTTCTTGGGCGCCACCACGCGCTCGAGGCGGTTCGTGCCGATGAGCAGGCCCACGCGGTCGTTGTTGCGGATGGCGCTGAACGCGAGCAGCGCGGCGATCTCGGAGGCCACGTGTGCCTTCTGCGCCCGGCGCGTGCCGAACCGCGCGCTCTCCGAGAGGTCGACCGCGATCATCACGGTCATCTCGCGCTCCTCGACGAAGACCTTCACGAAGGCCTCGTTCATGCGCGCGGAGACGTTCCAGTCGATCGTGCGGACGTCGTCGCCTGGCTGGTACGGGCGCACCTCGCGGAACGCGAGGCCTTGGCCCTTGAAGCTCGACGTGTAGGTACCCGACAGCTGCTCGTTGGCGAGCCGAGCCGTGTGGATCTCGATGGTCCGGAGCGCGGCGAGCAGTTCCTTCGGGATCATACGCGTCTCGTGGCTCGGCCTCGCGGCGCGAGACCCGCTCCTCAGGGCACCTCGACCGCTTCGAACACGCGCCGCACGACCTGCTCCGCGGTGACCTCCTCGGCGTCGGCCTCGTACGTGAGGACGACGCGGTGGCGGAGCACGTCGGGGCCGACGGCCTTCACGTCCTCCGGGGTGACGTAGCCCCGGTGGCGGAGGAACGCGTGCGCGCGCGCGGCCATGTTGAGGGCGATCGACGCGCGGGGCGACGCGCCGTAGTCGATGAGCGGGGCGAGGTCCTTCAGGCCCGCCTTCTTCGGCTCGCGCGTCGCGAACACCACGTCGACGATGTAGTCCTTCACCTTCTCGTCGACGTACACCTGGCCCACCACCTTGCGGGCCTCGAGCAGCTCGTCGGTGGTGACGACCGGGCTCGCCGTGGGGGCCTCGGTGAGGGTCATGCGGTCCATGATCTTGCGCTCGTCGTCGCGCGAGGGGTAGCCCACCTTCACCATCAGCATGAAGCGGTCGATCTGGGCCTCGGGCAGCGGGTAGGTGCCCTCCTGCTCGATCGGGTTCTGGGTCGCCATCACGATGAACGGCTTGGGGAGCGCGTAGCTCGTGTCGCCGATGGTGACCTGTCGCTCCTGCATCGCCTCGAGGAGCGCGCTCTGCACCTTCGCTGGCGCGCGGTTGATCTCGTCCGCCAGCACGAGGTTCGCGAAGACGGGGCCGAGCTTGCTCGTGAAGTCGCCCTTCTGCTGGTTGTAGATCACGGTGCCGATCACGTCGGCCGGGAGCAAATCGGGCGTGAACTGGATGCGCGCGAACTTCGCCGAGATGACGTCGCAGAGCGTGCGCACCGTCAGGGTCTTGGCGAGGCCAGGCACGCCCTCCAGCAACACGTGACCGCCGGTGAGCAGCCCGATGAGGATCCGCTCCACCATGTAGGTCTGCCCGACGATGATCTTCCCGACCTCGGCGGTGAGCCTCTCGACGAAGGCGCTCTCTCTCGCAACCAGCTCGTTCAGTACGCGGACGTCCATCGTTCTTGCTCTGCCACTACCACACGGGCGCGCGCCACGCGCGCCTCGCGAGCACCGGCTCCCGTGCGCCGCGCGCCCGCGCGCGCGTGACAGACACGCTGCCCAGGCGCCGTATTCCCGCGGCCGGGTTCAGGCAGGCGGAAGCGGGGGCGGGGGCGGGGGCGGCGTGCGGAGCAAGATGTAGACACCTCGCCCGATGTAGTACACGCCGACGACGATCGCGCCGTACCAGACGGTGTGCTCGGAGGCCATGGTGATGCCCACGCCGCCCGCGAGCAGCGCCACCCCGGCGATGACGTAGCCGACCCCGGGTCGCACTCAGCCCCGCGCGCGCTGGGAGACCGAGATGCCGCCGAAGCAGCCGAGGCCGCCGCCGAGCGCGATGAGCGCCCAGTAGACGTTCATGTCGGTGAGCTTGAGGGCGAGCACGCCCGCGAGGATGGTGCCAATCCCAAGGAAAACGAAGGCGGTTCCGCGCTGCATGGCTAGGCACCGATAGCAGATCCGTCGCCGCGGTGGCGCTTTTTTCGCGGCCGATCGCGAGCGCGAGGCAAAAGAAGAACGGCGCCCCCGGGGAGGGAGCGCCGTCTTGGTCACGCGTTCGCGTGGGGTCGTGGGTCAGTCGTCGCCGCCGCCGCCGCCGCCGCCGCCGAGCGGACCGCCGCCGAAGATGTTACCCACCTGGCGGAGCCCGTCGATGAGGCCGATGTAGCGGCGGAGCGTCGCGTTCGCCGACGGGTTCTTCACCGTGGGGACGCCGTTGGTGAGGACCAGCTCGACCTGACCGAAGGCGTCGAGGACGGGCGCGTTGTACTTGGTCGGCGGGTTGGTCGAGTTGTCGATGACCTCGGCCTCCTTGACCTGGTACGCGGCCGCGACGAGCTCGTTCGCGCGCTGGAGGACGCGCGAGGCGATGCCGGTCTCGACCGGACGACCCTGGATGACCTCGGTGCCGAAGCGGCTCGCGTCGTACCGGAAGCCGGTGATCGGGTCGGTGAACGAGAGGCGCTTTTCGTCCGGGATCCTGGCGCCGGTGTCCTTCTCGAGGCGGATGCGCAGCTTCTGGGCGAGCACCATGTCGGTGCTGAACCGAGAGAACAGCATCGAGTAGATGCTCATCGCGATGGCGTTGGAGTAGCCCGTGTTCGGGAAGATGATGCTGGAGCCGGCCGGGCGCGTGAGCTTGGACGGGTCCTTGTCGAGCAGGCTGAAGGTCTGCAGGGTCCGCTTGTCGGAGAGCATCGACGGCGCGATGGTCTCCCAGTCCTGCGCGAGGATGCCGCCGAGGAGGCGGTCCATCGCGTGGGGGTTGTCGGTGCGGAAGCTGATGTACGGGTCGCGGCCGTCGAGCGCGTTCTCACGCGACACGGTGGAGAGCGTCGGGCGGGAGTCGACCATCTCGCGGAGCGCGTGGATCTTCTCGTCGTCGAAGCCGATGTGATCGGGGTACTGGAAGTAGTCCCAGCTGCCGCCGAGATCGTTGTTGAAGTCGATCTGCACGAAGCGACCGTCGATGATCCCGACGCTGCCGACCTGGTTGGCGGGCTTCTCGTCGTCCGTGAGGTCGAAGACCTTCAGCGCCTTGTAGCGGGTGGGCGTACGCAGGGTGGTGTCGGCGCTGGCGCCATAGTTGCCGGGCTCGGGCAGGGTGATGACGCGCTGGAGGAAGTTGAACATCTCCTGCGACGCGTACGCCGACGGCTGGTCCTGGTCGGGGTTGTCGATGTCCTGGGCCGACGCGCGGCCGAGGTCGGTCGTCGTGTTCCAGTGGTAGGCGCGGAGGCGCGAGAAGGTGCTGTTCGTCACCGAGCCGGCGACGGACCACCACGCGAACTCCTTGTTCAGGCGGCGGAAGTACTGCCACGGGTACGTGAGGTCGAAGCGACGGGTCACGTTGACGGTGGTCTCGTAGATGTCCGCGCCCGAGTCGAACAGCTTGGCGTGGATGTAGCCGCCGCGGCTGTAGTCCTCACCGTAGCGGTAGTGCCAGCGGACGAGCTTCGTGCCGTTCTCGTCGGTGCCGGTCCAGCGGACGCCGGCGACGCCGATCGGGGTGTTGACGCCCTTGCTGTCGGTGAACTCGATGCCCGAGGACTTCATGTCCTCGTAGGCGAGGTGGTTCTTCGGCGACGGCGAGCAGACCTTGCCGTGCACGATGCGCCACTTGGCGGTCGCGATCTCCTGCTCGGTGGCCGGGCGGCAGTCGCGATCGGGGTCGAACACCTTCGCGAGCACGGCCTGCTTCGTGTAGTGCACGCCGTAGCCGGCGCTGGGCACGAAGACGAGGTTGCTCGGGATGCCCTGGGACAGCGTCTTCACCGCGAAGTACTGCTGCTTGTCCGGGGTGATCTCGCGCTCGTCCATGGTCTCGAGGACGCGGCCGTACACGGTCTTCATGAAGTGAAGGTCGTAGGTGCCGGCGCCGACCGTCTCGCCGAAGCGCTCGATCTGGTACTCCATGGTGGAGGTGTTCGCGAAGTACTCGATGCCCGGGCGGGGCTCGCTGCCGATGCCCTGCTCGTCGTCCGTGACCGGGTCGAGGTAGCGCGGGCCCATGCAGGTGTCCGGCCCGCCGGTGCGGCCCGTCGTGGGGCACTTGCCGACCGACTGGCCCTCGTTCGTGCGGAGCTGCCAGTACTGCGGCGCGTAGTTCATGGAGTCCCACGAGCTCGCGAAGTTGTGGCGCATGCCGATCGAGTGGCCGATCTCGTGGAAGCCGATGCCCTTGACGGCCTCACGCAGCAGCTCGCTGTAGATCTTGACGCCGCGCTCCTTCGGGTCCAACCCCTCGTACTTCTTGGCGAAGTACGGGGCGAGGGCCGCCTGGTAGATGCTGCCCGCGCCGGCCGCGGCGGCCGAGTCGTGGAAGCACACGCCCTTGCTGCCCAGGTACGCCTGGTACTGGTCGAACAGGTCCTGCACCTGCGAGGGGTCGCGCTGGGCGAAGTTCTTGATCGCCTGGTAGACGCTGCTCTGCTGGTTGCCGGACTGCGCGACGAGCTGCTGCAGGTTCTTGTTGGCGAGGTCCGCCTTCAGCGGCGAGGTGTTGAGCTGCGCGAGCAGCCCCTCGACCCGCTGGTTGTCCGCGGTGAGACGCGGCGAGAGCGCCGAGTCCTGCGCGTGGAGCTTCGCCTTCGCCAGCGTGCGCTGGGTGGGCGACATGGTGTCGAGGCCGAGCGCAGCAGTGCCCGTGGCGGCCCTGATCTGCTCGATGTTCACGCGCTCGCGCACGGCCTGGTGCTCGGCGGGGGTCTTGCCGTGCGCCATCGCCTCGTTGACCTTGCCGTTCTTGACGAGGTCCGCGTACCGGGTGGCCTGCGCGCCGAGGACGAGGTCCTCGATCTTCGCGTCGCCGATGGCGAGCTGGATGATGTCGCGCTGCTGGGCGGCAGCGGCCGTCGCGGAGCGGCCCATGATGGTCGCCGTGGCGCCCAGCATCTCGCCCGTGAGCGGGTCGGCGCCGATCGAGGCGACGCCGCCGTACGGGGCGCGCGACGCGAACGGCCAGTAGATGGTGTAGTTCTTGCGCACGTCGCCGAGGCGCGTCGTGTCGCCGACCTTGCCACAGACTGTGGGGTCGTAGGCGCGCACGGGGTTGTGGCAGGTCGCGATGACCGGCTGGCCCTTGTCGATGGGCAACGCCTTGGTCTTCTCGAGGCCCCAGCCGCCGAACGCGACCATGTCCTTCGTGCCCGCGAAGAACTGCGAGTGGCACGTGTCGCGGTCGCCGTCCTTCGTGCGGCGGCACTCCACCTCACGGCGCGTGGCGACCGAGGTCTTGAGGAGCTGGTCCCAGGTGATGGTCATCTCCTCGATGGGGCCCACCTCGGTGACCGTCTTGCCGTCGGCCGAGACCTTGTCGGTCAGCTCGACCGGGGTCTCCTTGTTTAGCCAGTAGCCCACGGTCTTGATCTGGCGATCGCGGACCGGGAGCGTGCACTTGCCGATGTGAATGTCGCACTGCGAGCCCTTGCTGCCCTTGTAGCCCGTGGTGGTGTTCGCGCACTGGTCAGCGCTGCCGTCCGCGTCCTCGTCGACGTTGCTCGTGCAGGCCTTCTCCTGGTGGCTCTTCGTCCAGATGTTGTGGAGCGCGTAGAAGGTCTTGGTCTTCGCGTCCGTGTAGCCGTACTGCGGGTCCCACGCGGTGATCGGCGGGGCGCCGTACTCGCGGTTGAACGTGTTGCCCGCGTTGCCCCAGTTGCCGACGATGTCGCGCTGGGCCTTCGACTCCTCGAAGGGCTCGAAGTCCTCGTTGCCCGTGAGGCGCTCGTACGAGCTGCGGAACTTCACCTCGGTCGGCGTGCAGTCGAACGAGGACGTGCCGTTGAAGTACCCGATGATGACACACTCGGGGACGCCCCACCCGGGCATCTCCTCGGGCGAGAGCGTGAACTTGTTCGTGATGTCGAAGTAGGCTTCCTCGAAGTGCGGGGCGTCCTCGTCGTTGTCGTTGGTGGGCGAGTACTCGATGGGCGTGCCCTTCGCGCCGCCGCCCCAGACCCAGCTCGTGTCACCGCTGGTGCTGTCGGCGAGGTTCGCAGACCAGTCGACGCGCATCTGCTGGCGCTTGTACCAGGGGCGGTCCGAGGTGTTCTCGACGATGACGTTCATCTCCTCGCCGGTGGAGGAGTTGTAGTCGCGCCGCACGTCGAAGTGGCTGATGATGCGGTACGCCGCGATGATCGTGCCGGTCGGCTTGCCGGGGAACTCCCACTTGCCGGGGGAGACCTCCTTGCGCGGCAGGCCGCGGTTGTCCGCGCCGGGCGACTCCTGGTAGGAGCGGCGCGCGAACAACATGTTCTCGGTGATCTCCCAGCGCACGCGGTCGACCGCGCTCGCGCCGCCGATGGTGCCCGAGTAGTTGTCCGTGTTCGCGGCGCTGTCGATGTTGAAGCTCTTCGTTCGGAACTCCGGGTCGTCCCGGAAGTCCTCCAGGTCCGCGCCCACGAAGAACGACTTGTTCAGAACGCCCTGCTGCGTGCGGTCGATCGGGTCCCGCTCGCCGGCGCAGCCGGCCAACACTCCCGAACCGAGCACGGCGCTGCCGACGAGCCCAACCAAGCCAACCCTGCCCAACCAACTCTTCCTCATCGGTCCTCCTGCACTCCACGGCGCTTAAGCAAACTATGTGCCGCCTGAATTGTCCGGGTTTTCTGAAGCTCACGCTCGGCGGAGCGCCCGGACCGATAGCTTTCTGCGGCCCTACCGGTAGCCGACGCACGCCCCGAGCGCCACCACGGACACGCGGGGTCGGTGGAATTTCTGCGTCAGTCCACGAGGAGCACAATTTTCCCGAAAGCGGCGCCGTTCTCGAGGGCCCGGTGGGCGTCCGCGGCCGACCACAGAGGCAGCACGCGGTCCAGGACGGGCCTCACTTTCCCCTGCTGGACGAGGGCGAGCACCTCGAAGAGGTCCCGCCGGCTGCCCATCGTGGAGCCGAGCACCTCCACCTGGCGGAAGAAGATCTGACGGAGGTCGAGCTTGGGGAAGAAGCCCGAGGTGGCGCCACAAGTGACGACCCGGCCGCCCCACGCCGCCGCGAGGACGCTCTGCTCGAAGACCTCGCCCCCCACGTGCTCGATGACCACGTCGGCGCCGCGGCGAAGCGTGAGCTCGCGCACGCGCTTGACGAGGTCCTCGCGGGTGGTCACGATCACATGATCGGCGCCCAGGGCGATCGCGCGGGTCGCCTTTTCGGGTGAGCGGGTCGTGGCGATGACCTCCGCGCCGAGCAGCTTGCAGAGCTGGATGGCCGCGCTCGACACGCCGCTGCCGGCCGCCTGCACGAGCACGATCTGGCCGGGGCGCACGCCGCCCTTGCGGACGACCATCTGCCAGGCGGTCAGGAAGCAAAGGGGGATGGCCGCGGCCTCCTCCCACGCGAGCCCTTCGGGGCAGGGCAGGAGGTTCCGGTCGGGCACGACGACGTGGCGCGCGTAGCCGCCCTGCGTGCTCTCGCCGAGGATCTTGTACTCGCGGCAGAGGTTGTCCTCTCCGCCCGCGCAGCGCGCGCACACGCCGCAGGAGACGCCCGGCGCGACGACCACCCTCTGGCCAACACGGCCCACCGCGCCTGGCCCGAGCGCGTCGACCTCGCCGGCGATGTCCGCCCCGAGCCTGTGCGGGAACGCGTAGCGCAGGTGCGGGAGGCCGCGGCGGGTCCACACGTCGAGGTGGTTCAGCGCCACCGCGCGCACGCGCACGCGGACCTCGCGCGGGCCGGGCTCGGGCAGGTCGATCTCCATGCGCTGCAGGACGTCCGCGTCGCCCGTGGACAGGATCGCCATCGCTTCGGTCTTCATGCCGCGCTCCCTTCGGAGCCGGTTCGCCATCGACCGTCGTTCGCACTTCGAGGTTCCATGCCGCGCACGGTAGGGGAGCGGGCGCGCCTCGAAAAGGGGGGCGCGTGCCTCAGGGGGCGCGCCGCACGAAGTAGAAGAAGTCGCGCTCCGAGCGGCGCTCGACGTAGGACGTCGCGGGGTGTTGCCCTTTCGTGCCGATCGACCGGACGATGCGCGGCCCGCCGCCGGCGCCGTGCGTGTACAAGAAGAAGCGCGTGTACGACCAGTTGATGTCGAGCTCGGCGGCGTCGCGCGCTCCGGCCGCGAGCATCGCGTCGGCGAGGGCCTTCGCGGTCGTCCGGTCGCCGAGCGCGAAGATCGCGTACCTCCCCGCGCGATCGACGCCCAGCGCCGTCCGCGGGATCTCGACGCCGCCGTCGGCCGCGGCCCCCCAGCGGCGCGTGTGGGTCTCGGTCACGAGCGAGGGGTGCAGCTCGCCCCGGCGCACGAGGCACGCGGGCGTCTGGCGCCACGCGGCGAGCTCGGTCTCGCGCGGCTCGAGCTCCGACCACGGCGCAACGACAAGGCGCCCCTTCTCGTCGAGCCCCACCGTGCACGCTTCGCCACGGCCAGGGCGGGGGCGATCGAAGCGGTGGGGCCCCACGCGCATCGCGAAGTGGCCGTGCTCCGAGCGCCAGCCTCCGTTGGCCACGGCGAGGAGGCCCGCGTGGTCGGCCACCGGCACGAGGCCCGCGCGGGCGAGGGCGGGCACGTCGGGCGCGACGGGCTCGCGGGTGCCCGCGACGAGGCGCAGCGCGACGCGCGCGAGGTCGGCGGCGACGAGGCTCACCGTGACGTACGGGTTCGTCGGGCTCGGGTGCAGCGTCGTCTCGTAGAGGACCGCCTCGCCCTCGGGGTCCGGGCGAACCGGTCTCCACGCGCCGTCGTCGGGCTGGGCGGTGCGCGGGTGCAACGGGCGGAGCGGCGGCGGGGGCGTCG
>CAZHGG010000162.1:0-9392 GCA_964531755.1 uncultured Polyangiaceae bacterium | reverse complement strand
GCGAGCGGCCGCGGCGACGCGGGCGCCCCGCAATGCGCCGCGTACCACGTCGAGCTGCGGTACCTGCTGGCGGACACGCCCCCGCTGCCCTTTCCCCTGAACAGCGTGCGCGGGACCGCCCACTTCTTGAGCGTCTACCCGCGCGCCGTGTCCGCCGACGAGCGGGTCTATTTCTTCGCCGACTACGACATGGCGGGTCGCACCATCGCCGAGCAGTTCGATCTCTTCGCCTATCCGCTCGATCGCCGGGGTTGCAGCCTCTCCGCCGTCGACGAGCTCCGCCGCGACGAGCTCGTCCGCGAGCCGGTCTTCGACCTCACGAGCGGGAGCTCCGTCCCCATCGTCCAGGCGCCCTACGGGGGCGCGGGCCAGCTCCCGACCGACTCGGGCATCAACGTGTGGGACATCACCGACGTCGCCCTGCGAGACACCGACTGCGCGGGCACGGTCCGCCCGAGCGTCCACTACGAGGGCACCGGCGCCGTGAGCCTCGTGTGGCGCTACGCGGGCTTCGGCGCGCAGGTCCGGGCCTTCCGCATCTACGTCGGTCGGCGCGTCTGCGACCGCGCCCCGTAGCGCTTGGGCCCGGGGTCGCCGTGCGGAGTCACGAGGCAGCCGGGGTCGCGGGTTCGACCTCGGGCGAGCGCGCGCCGCTCAATCGTTCTTCGCACCCTGCGCGATCCAGCGACGGACGGTGTCGCGGCGCTCCTGCGAGAGCGCCGGTTGACCGTAGGGCATCCCTGCCCCGCAGGTCGCCCCCGAGCAGCCGGCGATGTCGCCGCACCTCAGCGTGCCGTCGACCTTGTGCATCAGGAAGCTCTGCGCGGGCTTGCCTGGCTCGACGAGGTTCATCCCCTTCGCCTTCGTGCTCTTCACGCCCACGTTCTTCTCGAAGATCGCCCGGATCTCGTCGTCTGTCGGCTCGGGCGAGGTGAGCCCCGTCCCCAGGTAGGGCCGCTCGGCGGGGGCGCCCGAGGCGAGGTTGTGGCAGCTGCTGCTCAAGGCGCACGACCCGCGAAAGATCGGCAGGACGTCCTTTCGGAAGCCCACCTTCGGCGCCGCGCCGTCGAACGACGCGTAGTCGAAGCAGGTCGCGCCGCCATCGGCTCCGGCGCCCGGGTCGCTCGCGCACGACACCGGGGCTCCGGCGGAGAGCGCGAGCGCGACCGCTGCCGCCAGGAGGATCCCACCCTCCCACGGCGGCGTCGCGTGGGCCGGTCTCACGGCGCCACCTCGCTCGAGATCGCCGCGCCGTACCGCGCGACCACGCCGTTTCGCCGCGCGTTGGGCTTCGGCGCGCCGAGGAAGCCGCCGCCGACGGCCCAGAGCGCCCCGTCCGCGTCGATGAACGCGCCGTGGAGATCCGCGTAGGGCTTCGTCCCGAAGTCGTCGATCCAGGTAGTCTGCACGTACCTCTGCTTGAGGCCCCCGAGCCCCACGAGGACGATCGCGCCGTCGCGGCCGCACGCGCCGCCGTTCACGTCGTTCAGGAGCTCGAGGTCCACCCGCTTCCACACGCCGGCCTCGCGCCGCAGCACGTCGCGTCCGCCGACGGCGTACGTGACGCCGCTCTCGCACCCGAACACCGTGAGCAGCGTCCCGCGCGCGAGCGGCGGATCGTTGGCCTCGCGCTGCCAGCCGCGCTCGGTGCGGTGCCACACGAGCCCCGCCTCGCCCACGACGAAGACGTCGTTCGGGCCGCGCCCCCACACCTTGAACAGCGCGCGCCCCTCCTCGGTCGGCAGCGCCTCGCGCGCCCAGGCCGTCCCGTTCCAGTGGAGGAGCACGTCGTTCTGCGGCCCCTTGCCGCCTTCGGCCGCGCCGCCGACGGCGTACGCGTCGGTCGCCGACGCGGCCCACGCGCCGAAGAGCGTGGACGTCGTGAGCGGCGTGTGCTCCACGAACGCGCGCCCGTCGTAGTGCGTGATCCGCCCCTTCTCGCCGACCATCCACACGTCGGCCGAGGAGGTCCCCGCGACCCACCAGAACGAGGCGGCGCCGCCCGGCCGAAGCCGGCTCCAGCGGGCGCCGTCGTAGCGCAGCACGAGCGACTCGAAGCCCTCGTTCCCGAGCGGCCCGCCGACCGCGTAGATCTCGCGCGCGCTCGGCCCCCACACGCTGAGGACGGAGCCGTCCAGGTTCTCCAGGACGGACCGCCACTGCGGCGGTTCGGGCGCGGCGTCGGCGGTGGGCCCCGGGGGGGGCGTCGCGCTGCAGGCCGCGCCGTGCGCGAGGAGGCACGCGAGCGCCAAGGTTCGTCGTAGGCTCATCCGCCGCTCCCTCCGTCGAGCACGCCCGCGTCCTCGCCGCAGGCCTCTCCGAGCACGTAACCCTTCTTGCAGAGGCACTTGCACTGGGCCTCGCGCGCTGGCTCCGCGCAGCGGGGGCGGACGCGCACGGTCGCGCCCGCCTTCTTGCCGGCGCGATCGGTCACGCGCACCTCGACCTCGTATTCGGCCTCGAACACGCTCTCGTCGGACCACTGGTTCGGGCAGATGGGCACGTTCGAATAGGCCGCGATCGCCACGTCGGAGGTCACGTCGGTGTTGCCCGTCCCCGACACGCCGTAGCCGTCTGCGGTGCGGATCAGGTTGACCGTGCGCGCGTCGACGCGGACCTGCTTGCTGCGCGGATCGCGGAGGGCGCCGAGGAGCTGGACCGCGCAAGGGTCGAGGTTCTTGGCGCGCACCCCGACGAACGCCACGCGGCCGCCCTGGGGCGGGAAGACGAGCGCGAGCTCGGAGCCCTCCGTGAGCGGCACGTCGGAGCCGTCGGCCTTCAGCGCTCGCACCTCGAGCGCGATCGGCGCGTCGAGATCGCCGAGGTACGGCACCCCGCACTCCGTGGGAGGCGGCGTGGGCGGGGCCGGGCCCGGCGGGTCGGTGCAGCCGGAGGCCACCGCGCCGAAGAGTCCGAGCGCCGCGCTGGCGGACAGCGCGAGGGCCACGCCCCTCGACGGGCGGCTGCTCGCTCGCGATTTCACGTATTATTTCACGATCTTCGGCGAAGGCGCGCGGCTCGCCGAGGGCTCAGAAGCACGCCACGTCGTCCTGCTTGGGGTAGTAATAGACGAACGCGTTGCAGTGCTCGTTGGTGTCGACGATCGGCCCGAACGTGTAGCAGCAGTCCTGCTTCTCCGGGGGGGTCTTGTATTTCGTCTCGTCGACCTTGTTCAGCCCCTCGCACCCGATCGACGGAGCCGGCGGCTGCCACTGGTAGCCGCACGTGTACCAGACCCCGCCGTTCACGGGCAGCGCCACGTTGAGCTCGGGCGAGCGCAACATCGGCGGGTCGTCCCAGCTGTCGGAGCGGTAGAAGCGCGCCGAGGCCGGGGGGGTGCTGAGGCTCGTCCCGTCCCACGAGTACATCTCGAACGTCTTGCCGCGCGAGTGGAAGTGGCCGTTCGCCCCGATGATGTTCACGGGCGTCTTGCTCTTGATCTGGCAGCTCCCCTGGAACGTGGGGGTCTTGTTGTTCGCGCAGACGCGGATCGACTGCTTCGTCGCGAACAGCGTGCCGAGCTCAGCCTTCACGTCGGCCGCGGGCATCGTGTAGAAATTGACCGCCACCTCGCCCGTGCCGTCGGGGGAGGTCTGCGTGGACGCGTTGACGTAGTGGGTCTGGAGCATGATCCACTCGTCGGGCTGGAAGACGTTCGCCACTCCGTCGGGGAACGTCCAGTCGACCTCGCCGTCTTGTTGCGTGTTCGCGATGAGCGGCCAGTCGGCCCAGTTCGGGCTCTTGAAGCACTCGCCGTTCCCGTTTTGCCCGAGCTGGGTCCCCTTCGCTGGGTCGAGCCCCGCGATGGTCTTCACGCGGAACAGGTTCATGTGGTGCGAGCCGTCGCGCTGCACCATCTGCACGCGATGCAGGTTCACCGGCTGCCCCTCGGGCAGCCCGCCGAGCGCCGCGAGGTCACGCACGCGGTAGAAGTAGCAGTTCTGCTGCTCGACCCCTGCCGGCACGGGGAACGCGTCGGTCTTGAACTGGAAGCCCTGGCCCTTCGGGGGCGCGGGGAGCGTGGACGGGTCATGCCCCGGCGGCTTCGGGGGCTCGGGATCGGCGCTCGCGCAGCCGACGGCCAGGAGGGAGAGCGCCAGCGCGGAGACGAGTCCAGAGAACGGGTGTGTCTTCATGTTCATCGATTCCCCCAAGGTTGCCTGCCCTCTGCATGAGACGTACCACGCCCGCTTTCGCGGAGGAATCCCGCCGATCCCGGGGGCCGCACCGCGCCAGGGCGACCACGACGTGGCACAGTTGGCCCACTTGCCGGCTCACGGCCTGGCCGACCACCGCGCGGATATCCTCGCGAATCTGGAGGTCCAAGCACATACTCCTGGCTTGCTGGGAGGCGCGATGAAAGAGAGAGCGATGCGGTCCGGGTGGGCTCCGCTGCTGGTCGGTGCGCTCGGTGCGGTCGCCGTCGTCGGGCGCGCGCCCGCCGCGGCGGCGTGCGGCGCGTGTTACGCGAGCTCGAGCGAGTCGACCGTCGTCAACGATCACCGCATGGCCTTCTCCATCGGCCGCCAGCAGACCGTGCTTTGGGACTCGATCTCCTATTCGGGCAACCCCAAGGAGTTCGCCTATGTCCTCCCGGCGAAGCCGGGCACTCGCCTCGAGCCCTCGAACGAGGCCTTCTTCGCCGCGCTCGACGCGAGCACGCGCCCGATCATCATGGCGCCGCAGCCCACGGGCTACGGCGGCTACGGGGGCTACGGAGGCCGCTTCGACGACTACTACGGGGGAGGAGGTGGCGGGGGCGGGTGCTGCGGGTCCACCATGGAGTACGCGTCCTTCTCGGGCGCTGCCCCACCCGCCGCCGACGGGGGCGCGGCCGCGCCTCCCGCACCGCCCCCCGTTCAAGTCGTCGATCAGGCGGTGGTCGGTCCCTACGAGACCGTCACGGTTCGCTCCACGAAGCCCGAGGCGCTCGACGAGTGGCTGAAGGATCACGGCTACGCGATCCCCCCGAGCTCCGGCCCGATCATCGCGAGCTACGTGAAGGAAGGCTACGACTTCATCGCGCTCCGCCTCCGCCCGGGCAGCGACGTCCGCGCGATGCAGCCCATCCGCATCGTGTCGCCGGGCGCCGACACCACGCTTCCCCTGCGCCTCATGCAGATCGGCGCGGGCGCGCAGGTGGGCATCACGCTCTACCTCCTCGGCGAGGGGCGCTACAGGACAGCGAACTTCCCGGAGGTCCCGATCGAGCTCTCGAAGCTCATCTGGGACTGGGGCCAGAACCGCTCGAACTACCAGTCGCTCGCAAAGGCGGCGATGGCGACCGAGGGCGGGCGCGCCTTCATCACCGAATACGCCGATCACCCGATCCTCGAGCGGGGTCTCGGAGGGCCAGGTCCCGGCCTCATGGGCAACCCCGCGCTCGTCGACGCCTACGCGGCCGCCTGCCCCACGTACGGCGTGCCTCGCCCCCCCGTCGACGCGGGCAGCGGGGACGCGGGAGACGCGGGCGGCGCCGACCGCGACGCGAGCCTCGACCCGGACGCGAGCCTCGATCCGGACGCGGGCGACGCGGGCGACGCGGGCGAGCGGGACGCGGGCCCGCCGCGCGAGGTGAAGACCTACTGCGACGACCTCGACGTCGCGTTCGCCGGGATGAGGCGACAGGACGTGTGGGTCACGCGCATGCGCGCGAACCTGCCGAACGCGGCGCTCGACGCCACGCTCCGCATCGAGGCCTCCCCGAAGCAAGAGCAGGTCGCGAACGTTCACCAGACGACGGCCACCGGCACCGTCACCGCGCAGATCGCGCCTGGGCGCGCGCCGAGCTCGCAGGGGACCTTCGCCGTGCTCGGCCTCGCGGCGTTCGCCGTCACGCGGCTCGCGCGCCGGAGGGCGAGGGGCGCCAACGAGTGAGCCGCTGACGCCGCGCCACCTCCGGCGATCCTCGCCGCTACTTCGCGCGCCTGCGGTGACCGTGGCGTCGACGCCGCAGGTGCCTCGCGTCGGCGTGGTGGGGGAGCAGCCGGCGAAGTGACCGAAGAGCGAAGCGACCAGAAGGAGCGCGCCTGTCGCGCGGGAGCGGTTCATCGAGGCGGTAGGGGCGCCGCGAGCGCGCCGCGTGAACCGGCGGCGTCGCCTTCTTGGTTTCTTTTCCTCCTGGACCGGCCGACGACGCGCGCTCATCAACCCGGAGCGCTGGCATGTCGGTAGCATGTGCTCCATGGCCACGAAGACCCGCTCGAAGTCCCTCGTCCCCCGCGCGGAGCTCCTGGAGGCGCTCGCCGCCGGGATGCGCGGACCGCGGTCGCCTGTCGGCGAGCCCCGTCCCCTCGACGCGGCGGGGCTGCGCGCGGTGGAGGACGCCGCGGGGGTCGCGCTCTCGCCCTCGCTCCACGCGCTCCTCTCGTACGACGCCGGCCTCGTGCGACGCGACTACGCGTGGTTCGACAGCGCCGGGCGCTTCCTGGCGCGGCCCTTCGTGGAGATCGTGTCGGAGCACGCCGGCCCCTTCGCGGAGCTCTACGAGCCCGTGTGCGCGGCTCGCTTCCCGGGGATGGCGATCGCGCTCGACGCGGGGAGCGACTCGATGCGGATCCTCTACTTCGGAGATCCCGACGCGCTCGGCGAGTACCCGGTCCTCTTCATCGATCACGACGACACGCCGATGTTGGGGGTCGCGCACGCGGGGTTCGACGTCTTCCTCGCAGGGCTCTTCGGGCTCTCGGTGAAGGACGGGACGAAGCTCGCCCGGGCGCGCGCCAAGGCGCTCCTCGGAAAGCCAACCTGGGGGTGCGAGGACGACCCCGGCGCGCTCCCCGCGCACGTCCCCGGGCCACCTCCAGGCGCGCGCGTCTTCGCCCCTCCCGCTCCCGTCGCCGAGGCCGGGGCTCCCGCGCCGGGCGCCCCGGCGAGGCCGAGGAAGCTCACCGACAAGCAGCTCGACAAGGCGCTCCGCGAGTGCGCGGAGGACGGGAACGTGCCGCGCCTCGAGGAGCTCCTCGGGCTCGCGAAGGAGCGGGGCCGTCCTCCGTCCTCGCTGGACGACGCGCTGCTCTCGGCCGCGCGCGGCGCCTCGCTCGCGGCCGTCGAGGCCTGTCTCGCGGCCGGCGCCTCGCCGAACGCGAAGACGAGCTCCGGCAGCGCGCTCGCGTGCGTCGTGCACCACGAAGGCGCGGTCGAGCTGGCGCGCGCCCTCCTGGACGCGGGGGCCGACCCGAACGGGCCGAGCTACAACGACGAGAGCGTCCTCGACCGGGCGGTGCAGGACGGCTCCGCCGAGCTCGTGCGCGCGCTGCTCGAGGCGGGCGCGGATCCGAACCGCGTGTCGCGCGACGGGCGGACCCCGATGCACGTCCACAGAGAGACGAGCGGCCACGCCCCCTCGCCCGACGTGATCGATCTGCTCGTCGCGCACGGAGGGAAGCCGAACGCGGGCTCCGGCGCCTCGCCGCTCCACGTGATGATCGAGCACGGGCTCGCCCCTCACGCGAGCCGCCTCCTCGCGCACGGCGCCGATCCGAACGCGGTGGACCTCGAGGGCGCGACCCCGCTCCACGTCGCCTACGAGCGCGGCCTCGACGAGCTCGTCCCGGCGCTGGTCCGGGCGGGCGCGGATCGAGCGAAGAAGGACGCGCGTGGGCTCTCGTTCGAGGCGATCTGGGGTCCCTCGGGCGAAGACGTCCGCCCCTTCACCGTGCGCTACCACGCGAGCGAGGAGAGCCAGCGCGTCACGATCGTCGCGCGCTTCGCGGTGCTCGCCGCGCCCTTCCTGGCGACCGTGACCCGCACGTTCGACGCGTGGCCGTGGGAGAAGCTCGTCGCCCACGGGCTGGGCACGGGCGCGCTGTTTCCGCCGGGGACCGGCCGGCTCGACGTGCTCGAGGACACCGGCTTCGACCTGGCGGCGAGCGCGCTCGAACGGGGCTTCGTCGACCGAAGGTACGTGCTCTCGTGCGCCTCGCTCGCGCCCGAGCTCTTCTTCGTGATCGCGCGCGCGCTGATGGGGGCCGGCCGGGGGCTCGCGCGCACGGGATTTGGGCGCTCGTACGTCGCTCGCGGCGTCTCGTTCACGCTTCACGGAGAGCTCGACGGGCCGTCGGCGCGCGAGGGCGCGACGCTCGACGGCGAGACGCTCCGCGCGTGGCTCGCCGAGGATCTCTATGCGCCGGCCACGTTCGGTCCGCTCCCGTTCGCGTTCGAGGTGACGACAGGCAAGAGCACGTCGATCACCATCGAGACCGAGGACGGCGGGCCGTCGGGCCTCGCCAAGGAGTATGTCGAGGCGTGGCTCGAGCTCGAGGACACGTGGAAGCTCCGCGAGGGAGCCTCCCGGGTGATCACCTTGGCGGCGCTCCCGGGCAAGGGGAACGAGCTCGACATTCAGGGGTTCGATCTCGGCACAGAGCGGTCGTCGCGCAGGTTTCCCTTCGAGCTCTCGCGGCCGCGCGCGCAGCTCGAGGGCATGCTGGCAGCGCTGCACACGAGGCGGGCGCTCGCGCGGGTCGTGTGGCGTATCGCGGAGTGAGCCGCGCGGGGCGCGGGGCGCCGCTTCCCCCTTGCGCCCGCGCGCGAGCCGTAGAAAGAAGGGGCATGGCCGACGTCACCCTCCGCGGAACCTTCACGGCGCTCGTCACCCCCTTCACGAGCGAGCACGCGGTGGATCACGCGGCGTTCGAGCGGCTGCTCGAGGCGCAGCTCGCCGGTGGCGTCAGCGGGCTCGTGCCCTGCGGCACCACGGGGGAGAGCCCCACGCTCACGGAGGCCGAGCAGCTCGACCTCGTGATCCGCTGCGTGGCCGCGGCGAAGGCCGCGAACGCGAAGAGCGGCGGGCGCGCTCCGGTGCGCGTCGTCGCGGGCACGGGCTCGTTCTCGACGAAGAAGACCCTCGAGGCCTCGGTCGCGGCCGAGCGCGCCGGCGCCGACGCGGTGATGGTCGTCGTGCCCTACTACAGCAAGCCCACCCAAGAGGGGCTCTTCCAGCACTTCGTGACGGTCGCGCGCGCGGTCGCGTGCCCCGTCGTGGTCTACAACATCCCCGGGCGCACGGGCGTCGACCTCGCGGCCGACACGCTCCTCCGGATCATGGAGGCCGCGCCGCACGTCACGGCGACGAAGGAGGCCACGGGGAACGTCTTGCGGGCGCAGGAGCTCGTGCGGCGCAGCGAGGGGCGCCTCACGGTGCTCTCGGGCGACGACGGGCTCACGTTCCCCATGGCCGCCGTGGGCGCGCAGGGGGTCATCAGCGTCACGTCGAACCTGCTGCCCGGCCACGTGTCGCGGGCCACGCGCCTCGCGCTCGAGGCCTTCGGCGGCGCGGGCGACGTGGCGGCGGCGCGCGCGGCGCATTTTGCCCTGCTGCCCGTGCACGCCGCCATGTTCGTCGAGGCGAACCCAGGCCCCGTGAAGGCCGCGATGGCGCGCGCGGGGCT
>CAZHGG010000161.1:0-9395 GCA_964531755.1 uncultured Polyangiaceae bacterium | reverse complement strand
GGGACCACGCGGCGGCGCGCTCATGTTCGGTCCGCGCGTGAGCCTCGCCAGAGGCGCTTTCGAACGAGATCGACCGAGAAGAGCAGCGGTGCTCCGAGCGACGCGAGCGCGACGAGCCACGGCGCGACCGGGGCGGTGCCGAGCGCGTCGTGGAGGGCCGGCCAGTAGAGCACCCCGGCCACGAACCCGAGCTCGAGCGCGAGGCCGATCACGAAGAGCGGGTTCCGCAGGATCCCCCGGTCGAGTCCCGAGCGACGCTCGTACCGACGTCCGATCAGGTTGCCCATCTGCGCGAACACCACCGACACGAGCGTGACCGTCGTGGCGGCGCGGTAGAGCGGATCGGTGGCCGCGAGCGGGCGCCCGTAGCTCCAGCCGCCGAGCGACAACACGAGGAAAAACATGAACATGGCCCACGCGGCCTCGACGAGCCCGAGGAAGACGTAGCTCCGCACGATGAGGCCGGTGTCGAGCAGGCGTCCCTCGCGACCGCGGGGCGGACGGCGCATGGCCTCGCCGTCCGGGGGCTCCTGCCCGAGGCCGATGGCGGGGACGAGGTCGGAGCCGAGGTCGACCGTCAGGATCTGGATCACAGTGAGCCCGAGCGGGACGGGGAGCACGACGTACGCGAGGAACGGGACGAGCTCGGGCACGTTGCTCGCGAGCACGTAGCTCGTGAACTTGCGGATGTTCGAGAAGACCGTGCGCCCCTCCTCGACCCCCGCGACGATGCTCGCGAAATTGTCGTCGAGCAGGACGATCTGGGCGGCCTCGCGCGCGACGTCGGTCCCGGTCGCGCCCATGGCGATGCCCACGTCGGCGGCGCGGAGCGCGGGCGCGTCGTTGACGCCGTCGCCGGTCATCGCCACGAGGAGCCCCATGCGCTTCAGCGCACCCACGATCTTGAGCTTCTGCTCCGGCGTCGTCCGGGCGAAGACGCTCGCGCCGCCCTCGAGGCGCGCGACCACCTCGCTCTCGGGCATCGTCTCGAGCTCGTCGCCGGTGACGACCGGGGCGTGCAGCTCGCCATCGACCGAGGTCTTCCGTATTCCAGCCTTCTCGGCGATCGCGCGGGCGGTGTCCGGGTGGTCCCCGGTGATCAAGATGACGCGGATGCCGGCCGCGTGGCAGCGCGCGAGGGCGTCGGGGACCTCCTCGCGAAGCGGATCGGAGAGGCACAGGAACCCGTGGAGCTCGAGGTCGTGCTCCAGCGCGGCCTCGCTCGCGTTCGCTTCGCTCGCCCCGAGCTCCCGCGACGCCACCGCGATGATGCGGAGCCCCGCGGAGGCGAGCCGGCGCACGGTCTCGTCGCCGAGCGCCGCTCGCTCGGCGCCGCCGCGGACGTGGGGACGCACGGCCTCCCAGGCCCCCTTCATGGCGAAGAGGGTCTTGCCGGCCCCCGTCGGTGAGTCGTGCGTGAAGACGCCCGCCGCGCGCCTCCGCTGCACGTCGAAGGCGATGCGCCGCGAGACGTGGCGCGAGAGGGCGAGCGGATCGCCCCCGAGCTTCGTCAGCGCCTCTGCCGCGGCGACGTCCAGCGGATCGCCGGTGAGCAGCTCGCCTTGTTTGTGAATCTCCGAGGCCGCGACGGCCACCTCGAGCAGCGCCATCCTGCGCGCGTCGTCGAGCGACTCTCCGGTGAAGGCGTCCACGGCCTCGGTGACCGCGAGCTGGTTCTTGGTGAGCGTGCCGGTCTTGTCGGTGCAGATGACCTCTATCGAGCCGAGGGCCTCGACGGCGTTGAGGCTCTTCACGAGGACCTTCTTCTTCGCGAGGCGGACCCCGCCCATCGCGAGGGCCAAGGTCAGCGTGGGGAGGAGCCCCTCGGGGACGTTCGCCACGATGATGCCGAGCATGAAGACGACGTTGACCCAGAGCGGCCTCCCGATCGCGACGCCGTACGCGAAGAACCCGACGCCGAGCCCCACCGCCACGAGCGTGAGGATGCGGACCATGCGCGACACCTCTTGCTCGAGAGGTGTCGGCGGCCTCCGCACGCCGACGGTCAGCGCGGCGATCTTTCCGAACTCGGTGCGCCTGCCGGTCGCATAGACGACCGCCGTCGCCGAGCCGCGAAGCACGGAGCAGCCCGCGAAGACGAGGTTGGGCGCGTCCACCATGCGGCCCTTCTGCACGCGCGCCGCAGAGAGGCTCGCGTGGCGAGACTCCCCGGTGAGCGGCGCGTTGTTCACCAAGAGATCGCTGCTCAGGACGATGCGCGCGTCGGCCGGGATCTGGTCGCCCTCTTCGAGTCGCACCACGTCGCCAGGGACGAGGTCCTCGATGGGGATCTCGGCCTCGGCCCCGCCACGCCGCGCGGTGATCCGCCGCGGCAGCATGTTGCGGAGCGCATCCATCGCGTGCTCCGCGCGGATGGCCTGCGCGAAGGTGAAGAGCGCGTTCAGCACCGCCACCCCGACGAGCGCCCAGCCGAGCGCAGCCATGCCCTCGCCGGGCTGCATGCGGTCGGCGAAGAAGCAAAGGGCCGCCGACACGTCGAGCAATAGACTGAAGAGATTCAGGAATTGCTTGCCAAGAGTGCGCAGCCAGCCGAGGCGTGGGGGTGTGCTCAGGGTGTTCGGGCCGATCTCGGCGAGGCGCTGCGCGACCTCGGTCGGGCCGAGGCCCTCCGCGCGACTCCCGAGCAACGACCAGACCTCGTCGACCTCGAGGTTGTGGATCTGGCGCTGCGTCACTCGACGCTCCGAAAGACGGCCACGTCCGACGGCGCGGCGGCGAGCACGTGCTCGATCGGGTCGACGTGCACGAGGCGCCTCGCGAGCGTTCGTTCGGACGCGCCGAGGCAGATGAGGCGACAGCGGTGACGGGCGGCGCAGAGCAGGATCTCTCGGGAGAGCTGGTCCGAGACGACCGCGCTGCCGTCGAGCTCGAGCGGGTGCGGCGCGAGGCGGGCACGCAGCTCGGCCTCCGCGCCGGCGACGAAGGTGCGGCCCTCGGCGAGGAGCGCCTCGAGCGCGACGGCCGAGAGGAGACGCAGGTGCAGGCTCGACACCTCGTGGACCGAGAGCACGTGCGCGCGGCGGAGGTCCTCGCCGAGCAGACGGAAGAGCGGCAGCGCAGGCCTCACCGAGCGGCCTCCGGGCAGCGCGAGCAGCGCGCTCCCGGGTTGCCCCAGCACCCCGGGGTGCGTCACCCGGATCGCGATGACCGAGCGCTGGCTCGCCGCGAGGACGCGCGCGGTGACCGTGCCCTGCAGGAACGCGCCGTTGCGCGGGCGCGCGCGCGTCCCCATGATCCACGTCTCGCCCCGAGGGACGGCCTCGAGGAGGCGCTGCGAGACCTCCGCGCGCCCGCGCGCGAGGAGCTCGGTGTGGAGCTGGACCCCGAGGACCTCGCACTCCCCCGCGACGCGCGCGATCCGCGCGTCGATGTGCGGCGCGGCCTCACGCTCGTGGACGTGGACGAGGCGAAGGGCCTTCGTGGCGGTGTTCGCCGCGAAGCGCACCGCGTAGTGCGCGACCCAGTCTCCGTTCAGTGATCCGTCGTAGGCGAAGACAAGCACGGCTCCCCTCCGCGAAGACTGTAGTCCAGACGAATCGGGGGCGCTCGGCGCTCAGTCCGAGCGCGCGAGCATCTCCCGGGCGCGCATGCGCGGGACGCCGCGGAGGTCCGCGTCGGCCGCCAAAGCGAGCTCGCTCGCCGCGCGCGACCCTCACGCGCGTCCTGATGGCACGGAGGTTGCTGAAGCTCATCGCCCACACGGCGAACGCCACCGAGGTCACAGGCCGCTACGCAATCCGGATGCGTCTCACCGACCTCCTGCAACGTAGCCTCGCCGCGCGCCGCCTTGGCCGCGGCCCCGGCGTGTGCGAGAACTGCCGCGATGAAGAGCCCGACCGCCGTCGCCCAAGCGCAGCTCGACGCCTACAACGCCCAAGACCTCGACGCGCACTGCGCCTTCTTCAGCGAGGATGTGAAGGTCGCGGATCTCAACGGCGCCGTGACCATCGACGGCCTCGCCGCTTATCGCGAGCGCTACGCCAAGGTCTTCGCCGAGTTCCCGGGGAACCACGCCGCGCTCGTCAGCCGCATCGCGGTGGGCGACGTGGTCATCGACCACGAGCGAGTCACGCGCAGCCCGAGCGCGCCACCGTTCGAGGTCGCCGCCATCTACACCATCCGCGAGGGCAAGATCCGACGGGTCGACTTCGTGCGCTGACCCACGTCGCGTGGCCTCATAGCGTCGCGACGACGTGCCCGACGCAGCGCGCGAGCGTGGTCGCGAGGGGAGCGTGCCCTATGCCGAGGGCGCGGAGCTTCGCGGGATCGAGGAACGACATCCAGCGCGTGCTGAAAGGCGAGACGTCGCTCGTCGCCGTCTCGTCGTCGACGAGCGTCGGGCGCGCCCCGAGCTCGGCGCCCAGCATCTCCAGCAGCTCGCGGAGAGTGGGCGTCTCGTCCTGTGTCTGGTTGACGGCCTCGCCGAGGACTCGCGCGTCGCCGAGCAGGCAGTCGATCGTGCGCGCGACCTCTTGCGCGTCCACGTGCCGCACGCGGCGATCGAGGAACGCGGCGCGGAGCGGCGCGCCGCCGAGCATCTGTCTGATGTAGCGAGCGATGCGCTGCTCGTTGTCGCCCGGGCCGTTCACGATAGGGATTCGCAGTCGGGTCGAAGGGAGCCGCTCGTGCGCGCGCGCGAGCGCGTCTTCGCACGCGCGCTTGCCAGTGCCGTAGTCCCACTGAGCGCCATCGCGGCCCTCGGGCCGCGGGATGACTCGGCCGTCGTAGTCCTCCTCGCGCGAGGGTAGGCGAGGGTCTTCGCGAACGAGGTAGACCTGGCCGGTGCTCACGAAGAGATAATGGCCCACACGGCCGGCGAACACGTCAATCGCTCGCTCGATGTCGAGCCCATCGAAGCCGACGAGGTCGACGACGGCGTCGAACGTCCCCTTCACCCGGCCGAGATCGTCGGTCGCGCGATCGCCCACGACGCGCGCGACGCGATCGCCGAACGGATCGCCCCGTGTGCCGCGCGTGAAGAGCGTGACGCGATCGCCGCTCGCGACGAGCCGAGCGACGAGGTGGCGACCGAGGAACCCCGTCCCGCCGAGGACGAGCACGGTGCGGCTCATGGCTGCGACTCCCACGTGCAGCCGAGCGCGGCGGCGGTAGGGAGGCCGAGGGCCGGGGGGGCGGCGCAGGGGCGGTGCATCCCCGGTACATACCCGATCGGCGCGCGCATGGCGCGGCGCACGAGAGGACCGAAGGCGCCGCTCGCGAACCAACCAACGAGGTAGTTGGCCAGGGAGTACGCCTACGGTCACTTCGCGTACTGGTGTGAGAGCGCGAGGGCGACGCGGGCGATCAACGCGTAGGGGATCGGACGGGCGAGCGGGAAGGTGAGGTTGCCCTTGGCGTTGCGGTAGCCCGACGTCGCCTCGATGAGCGCCGCGTCGTCGCGGACCGGCGGGTAGATGCCGACGTGCTTCTTGAAGGCGCCGAAATAGAAGAACGTTCGCGAGAGCTTGAGGGCTGGCATCCCATAGCTGAAGGTCTCGGTCGCGGCGGGCACGGCCTCCTTGACGACCCTCCGGATCTCCTCCAGCGCTGGCCTCGCTCCGGGCGCCGCGGAGGAGATGTAGGCGTCGATGTCGGCGGCGGTCCCGGGCATCTCAAGACTCCAACGTCAAAGATACCCTAACACGTTCGTGTCGCCAGAAGCGCCGGTTGGCGACCACCTTCACGACGCCCCGGAGTCGCTGGAGCGGCCTGGAACCCGACGACCGAAGCAGGAAGACTGAGCCCGAAGATGGCTCGCGCCCCAGGAATCGCGGCGTCTCGTTCTGCGCCCCCACCGGCGTCAGGCCTCATCGCGCCGCCCGATGGGCCGAGTCCAGCGCGCCGAGCCCGAGCTTGGCTCGCCTATCGCGCCGCTCTTCCTCGCGAGCTCCGTGACGATGGGCCGCGTAAAGGCCTCGTGCGCCTTGAACCACTCGACGGGGTGGTTCTTCGCGGAGGACTTGCCGACGTACTCCACGAAGTGCGCCACCGTGTTTGGGGGCTTGAGCATGCCGAGGTCCTCGAGCCAATTCCCGACGTTCGCCGCCCCAGGCCGGTGTTTGCCGAGCAAGCAGCTGGGTTGTGCTGAGCGTTGACCGCATCACGCCCGCCGCGATGCGCCGGTCCGAACGATCAGTCGCCGCCGGCGTCCCGAGGGACTGAGCCGCACTTGGGGTGCGCAGGATCCGTGGAGCCGGGTTTGTCGAAGTCGTTGCCCCACCGCTTGCATCCGTTCTCATCCGTTCGGAGCACCCAACCAGGGTCCCCAGGGAGAGGCATTCCGTCGCAGACTGTGCCGCAACTTCCCCGATTGGTGCCCCCGTACTGCATGCAGCAGCCCGGGCTCGTCGACGGCGGGCAACATGTTCCTCCTTCGGGCGCGGCGTCCGCGAGCGCGCCGGGCGCCGCTTCGGCTGCCGCGTCTGCGGAGGAGGTTGAGTCGGTGGTGCAGCCGACCTGGAGTGCGAGGAAGGCGAAGACGGATGCGGGCATTCGTTTCAGCATGATGGGAGCGTACACGTTTCTGGACAGGTCTTGATGTGGTCGTAAGGCTGCCCCATGAGCGCGAGCAAGGGAGCGGCGCCGTGTCGAAGTGTCTGAAAAGTCGTTGGCCCCCGAGGGACCAGAATGCGGCCAACCGGGGCAGATGGGCAGAAGAGGGACCTCCGAGAGACGACCCACCACCGGCCCCCGCGGTCCCGGTCGCGTGACTACCCGTGCGCGCGCGCGGTCTTCGCGAGCTCGGCGAGCATCGCCTCGAGGTTCTCGAGGCCGCCGCGCTCGCCCTCGAAGCGACGGCTCAGGCGCATGTCCGGCGTGAGCCGATACGGGCTCTTCTTCTCGCGCACGAGCTCCGTGACCTTGCGCGGGTCGAGCGTGGTGTCCTCGCGCAGGTGCAGCGTCACCTGGCGGCTGCTCGCCTCGCACCCGAGGACGCGGAGCCGGCGCAGCTCGGTCTTGAGGGCCATGAGCCGCACGAGGCGGCGCGTCTCGGCCGGGGGCGCGCCGAAGCGGTCTTCCATCTCTTGGGCGAGCTCGTCCACGTGGGCCTCGTCCACGGCGCTCGCGAGCCGCTTGTAGAGCGAGAGGCGCACGCCGACCTCCGCGACGTAACTCTCGGGGATGAGCGCCTCGACGTCGACCGACAGCTCGGGGTCCACCTCGTGCACCACGGCCTCGCCGCGGAGCTCGTGCACCGCGTCCTCGAGCATCTCGCAGAAGAGCTCGAACCCGACGCTCGCCACGGTGCCCGACTGCTCGCCGCCCAGCAGATCCCCGCCGCCCCGCAGCTCGAGGTCGAGCGAGGCCACCTTGAAGCCCGAGCCGAGCTCGGAGTAGCGCTCGAGCGCCTCCACCCGCGCGCGCGCCTCGTCGGTCATCCCGTCTTGAGGGGGCACGATGAGGTAGCAATACGCGCGCTCGCGCGAGCGGCCTACGCGCCCGCGGAGCTGGTAGAGCTGCGAGAGGCCGAACAGGTCCGCGCGGTCGATGAGGATGGTGTTGGCGCGGGGGATGTCGAGGCCGCTCTCGACGATCGCGGTCGCGCAGAGGACGTCGTAGCGGCCGTCGACGAAGTCGAGCATCGTGCGCTCGAGGTTCGTCTCGGCGTCCAGGGTGCCGCTGCCGGTGCGCCGCTTCGACTGGGTCATCTGCCCGTGCGCGACGGCGATGCGGGCGGTGGGCACGAGCTCGTGGAGGCGCTGCGCGCGCTCGTAGAGGCCCTCGATGCGGTTGTACACGTAGAACACCTGGCCGCCGCGCGACAGCTCCCTCGTGACCGCCTCGCGGAGCACCTCGGGATCGAACCGCGTGAGGATCGTGCGCACGCTCCGCCGATCGCGCGGGGCGGTGGTGATGAGCGATAGATCGCGCAGCCCGCCCACGGCCATCTGCAGGGTGCGGGGGATGGGCGTGGCGGTGAGGGTGAGCACGTCGACCGACGACTTGAGCTGCTTGATGCGCTCCTTGTGGGTCACCCCGAAGCGCTGCTCCTCGTCGACCACGAGCAGCGCGAGCGCCTTGAAGTGGACGTCCTTCGACAGGAGTCGATGTGTGCCCACGAGCACGTCGACCTTCCCCTCCTTGACCAGCGCGAGGGTCTCGTCTTGCTCCTTCTTCGACTGGAAACGCGAGAGGCACCGCACCGTGATGGGGTATCCCTGGAGGCGCGCCTCGAACGTGCGGAAATGCTGCTGAGCGAGCACGGTCGTGGGGCAGAGCACGCACACCTGGCGCCCCGCCATGGCCACGCGGAACGCGGCTCGAATGGCCACCTCGGTCTTGCCGAAGCCGACGTCCCCGCAGACGAGCCGGTCCATCGGGCGCGGGGCCTCGAGGTCGCGGTTCACGTCGTCGATGGCGCGGGCCTGATCGGCCGTCTCCTCGAACGGGAACGTGGCCTCGAACGCGCGGTACTCGTCGTCCACCGGGGGCAGGGCGTGGCCCTCCTGCGCCTTGCGCTCGGCGTAGAGGCGGAGCAGCTCGTCCGCCATCTGGCGCACCTCGCGGCGCACGCGGGACTTGGTCTTCGCGAACGTGCTGCCGCCGAGCCGGTCGAGCTTCGCGGACTGCACCTCCGAGCCAGAGAACTTCTGGACCTGGTTCAGCCGGTAGACCGGGAGGTAGAGCTTGTCGCCGCCCGCGTACTCGACGACCAGGAGATCGACGACGTGCGCGCCCACGCTCTTGTGGATGAGCCCGACGTACCGGCCGATGCCGTGCTCCACGTGGACGACGAGATCGCCGACCGCGAGCGAGCGGAGGTCCTCCAAGAAGGGCGCCGTCGCGCCTCGCGGCCTCGCGATCTTCCGGTGCGCGCGCTCGCCGAAGATCTCCTCCTCGGTGATGAGCGCGAGGGCGTCGGCTGGGAGAACGAGGCCCGCGGACAGGGCGCCGGGCACGAGCTCGACGTCGGCCGAGGCCGCGCTGCCCGAGAGGACGTCGGCCGGAGAATCGTGCAAAATACACGTGACGCCCTGGTGGCGCAGCAGGCCCGCGAGGCGCTCGGCCTGCGTGGCGGTGCGGGCCGTGACGAGCACACGGAGGCCCGACTCGCGCAGGTGGGCCACGCGGCGGACGAGGGGCTCGAGGCTCGGGATGCGCCCCTTGGAGGCGCGCGCGCGCTGCATCGCCGCCGAGAGGTCGGCGTGGTCGAGCGCGCCGAGCGAGCGCGGTGCCTGCGCGCGGGCGTGGGCGGAGAGGCCGCCCTCCGCGCCGCCCTCCACCGCGGCGCGCGTCACGGGGACGACGCGGAGGCGCGCGAGGGTCGCGGCCACCTCGTCCTCGGTGGTGTAGAAGGCCTCCGGCGGGAAATGGATCGCGCCCGCGCGGGCCGCGGCGTCGCGGGCCGCGCGGTCGAGCTCGTCGCGGACGGC
>CAZHGG010000160.1:0-9398 GCA_964531755.1 uncultured Polyangiaceae bacterium | reverse complement strand
GATCGAGGGCGCGCGCGGCGATCGCCTCGGCGACGTGGGGGGCTCGCACGGCCGTGGCGCCGTCGAGGTCGGCCACCGTGCGCGCCACGCGGAGGACCTTCCCGTACGCCCGCGCCGAGAGGTTCAGCTTGCCTATCGCGACCGAGAGCAGCCTCGCCCCGGCGTCGTCGGGCGCGGCCACGCGCTCGAGGTCCGAGAGCGGCAGCTCCCCGTTGCGCGGCGCGGTGACCTCCCCCGCGCCGAAGCGCTCGGCCTGCACGCCGCGGGCCGCCTCGACCCGCGCCCGCACGAGCGCGCTCGCCTCGCCCCCGCCGGCGCGCCCCAGCTCCTCCACGAGCACCGGGGGCAGCACCACGTGCACGTCGAGGCGGTCGAGCAGCGGGCCCGAGAGCCGGCCGCGGTAGGCCCGCACGCGCTCCGGCGTGCACCGGCACCGCCCCGTCCCGTCACCGAGGTGGCCGCACGGGCACGGGTTCGTGGCGCCGACCACGATGGGCCGCGCGGGGAAGGTCGCCTTGCCCTGCGCGCGCGAGACCGTGACCACGCCGTCCTCGAGGGGCTGCCGCAGCGCCTCGAGCGCGGCGCGGCGGAACTCGGAGAGCTCGTCGAGGAAGAGCACGCCGTGGTGCGCGAGGCTCACCTCGCCCGGGCGCGGCATGTCGCCGCCGCCCACGAGCCCCACCTCGCTCACCGTGTGATGCGGGGCGCGGAACGGGCGCTCCTCGGCCACGCGCTCGAGGCCGAGCGGCATCGCCAGGCTGTGGATGGCCGTGACCTCCACCGCCTCTTCGTGTGTGAGGGCCGGCAGGATGCCGGGCAGCCGGCGCGCGAGCATGGTCTTCCCCGCGCCCGGCGGCCCTACGAAGAGCACGTTGTGGCCCCCCGAAGCGGCCACCTCGAGCGCGCGGCGCGCCGTGGCCTGGCCCTTCACCTCCGCCAGGTCGTGGTGCGCGAGGGTCACGCGCGCGGGCGACACCTCTGGCGCGCGCGGCAGCTCGGCCTCGCCGCGCAGGGCGCTCACGAGCTCCGCGAGCGTCGAGACCGTGCGCACCGAGAGGCCACGCACGAGGCCCGCCTCGCGCGCGTTCGCCGCCGGCACGATCGCCACCTTCACGCCGCGGCGGCGCGCGCCCAGCAGGTGAGGAAGGACGCCGCGCACGGGACGCACCGCGCCGTCGAGCGACAGCTCGCCGAGCAGCAGCATGTCGCCCGCCACGTGCTCGGGCAGCACGCGGAGCGCTGCGAGCGTGGCGACCGCGATGGCGAGGTCGAAGCCGCTTCCGTTCTTGCGCAGGTCGGCCGGGGCGAGGTTCACGACGATGCGGCACTCCGACGTGTCGACCCCGACCTGCGCGAGGGCGCTCTTCACGCGCACGCGGCTCTCGCGCACCGAGGCCTCCGCGAGCCCCACGAGCTCGAACGACGGCACGTTGCGCGACGCGTGGACCTCCACCCGCACCGGGTGCGCGTCCAGCCCCACCAGAACCGCCCCCATGACCGTTGCCAGCATGAGCCACGCCTCTGCGCGCGCCGTGCCACGCCCGCGCGCCGCAGAACCCTCGCGATTTTGGCCTGTTCGTCGCTGCGGCGGTCGTCGCGGCCGTCCCCAGGGCGTCCGCGGACACCCCGCCCGCCCAACGGCTCAGCTCGGGTCCACGGTGGCGCGCGAAGCGCCTCGCGGGGCCCGGCGGACGCTCAACGGCTCGACACGCGGAGAATTGTTGGCATTTTTCGGGGCCTTGGCGCCCCCGACGGGTCCTTTCTTGCCCCTCGCGGGCAAACACCGGGTATTCTGCACGCTATGGGGAAGGAAGCCCTCCGCGTATCCACGGTCCTCGCCGCCTCGCCGCAGGTGGTGTACCGCGCCTGGTTCGACGCGAGCCAGCACGCGGCGTTCACGAAGCAGACGGCGAAGCTCGACGACTTCATCGGCGGGAAGTTCGCCCTCCGGGACGGCAAGATCACCGGGCGCAACATGGCGCTCGAGTTCGGGCGGCGCCTCGTGCAGTCGTGGCGCAGCGCCGACTTCCCCCGCGGCGCGCCCGACTCGCGGCTGGAGATCGTCTTCGAGTCGGTGGGCGCCGGCACCCGCATGACCGTCATGCACTCCGAGCTGCCCGAAGGCTTCGCCGAGCCGCTCCGCGCGTTCTGGGCCGAGGCGTACGGAGCGCCCATGACCGACTACTTCGGCAAGTTCGCCACGATCCTCGCCAACACCCCGCCCAGCCAGGCCGTGCTTCCGCTCGACGACGGCGAGGACGACGCGCCCGACGAGGCGCCGGCGCCCAAGTCGAAGCTGTCGGGGAAGGCCAAGGCGCGCGCCAAGGCTCGCGCCGCGCGCGAGGCGCGCGAGAACGCGCTCGCCGCCGAGCTCGGTCACCCTGAACGGTTGTCGAGCCCGCGCCCCTCCGGGCGCGCGAGCAAGCGGAAGGTCGCGCCCGAGTCGAGGGTCAGCGAGAGCACCCGAGCGCGACCCGCGAGCGCCCCCGAGCCCAAGAAGGCCACGTTGAAGTTCCCGAAAGACGCCCCGAGCGCGGCCAAGGTGCGCCCCGCCGCGAAGAGCGCGCGGGCCGCAGAGAAGAAGGCCGCGAAGCCCGCGCCCAAGAAGGCCGCCGCGAAGCCCGCCGCGAAGGCCACGCCCAAGAAGGCCGCGAAGCCCGCGCCCAAGAAGGCCACCGCGAAGGCCACGCCCAAGAGGGCCGTCGCGAAGGCCGCCCCCAAGAAGGCGGCCAAGCCGCCGGCGAAGGCCGCAAAGGCCCCGCGGCCCGCCGCCCCGAAGGCGCGGAAGTCCGCGACCGTGGCGACGGCGAAGGCCAAGACCAAGGCCAAATCCGCGCCCGCGAAGGCGAAGCCCAAGGCCAGGCGCGCGTAGCCACCGCCCGCGCGGCTACTCGTGGCGGAGCGCCGTGATGGGGTCGAGCCTCGACGCCCGCCGCGCCGGGAAGAAGCCGAACGCGACGCCCGTCGCGCCGCTCGTGAAGAGCGCGAGCCCGAGCGCCACGGGATCGAGCGCCATCTTCCAGTCGAGCGCGACCGAGAGCCCATAGATGGCCGCGGTGCCGAACAGGGTGCCCGCCACCCCGCCGATGAGCGACAGCGCGACCGCCTCCACGAGGAACTGGGTGCGTATGTCGCCCTCGCGCGCGCCTATCGCCATGCGAATGCCGATCTCGCGGGTGCGCTCGGTCACGCTCACCAGCATGATGTTCATCACGCCGATGCCGCCGACCACGAGGCTCACGGCCGCCACGCAGATGAGCAAGATCGTGAGCAGGGAGTAGATGGTCTCCTGCATCGCCTGGAACTCCTTCTGGGTCCGAATGGCGAAGTCGGGGTCGCGATCGTCGGGGATGCGGTGCCGCTGGCGCAAGATGGAGGTGATCTGCGCCACCGCGCGATCGGTGGTGTCTGGGCCGCTCGCGCTCGCGAAGATCATGCCGGTCTGCCCGGGCGGCGTGCGGAGGATGCGCGCCCGCATGCTGGAGATCGGCAAAATGATGAGGTTGTCCTGGTCGCCGCCGAACGGGGCCTCGCCCTTCGTCTCGAGCACGCCGAGCACCCGGTACGCGTACCGCCCTATCCGCACCGTGCGCCCCACCGGGTCCTCGCTGGCGAAGAGATCCTTCGCGACCGTGCTCCCGATGACGATGACCTTCGTCTTGGCGAGCTCGTCGTACTCGGTCCACGCCTCGCCGCGCGCCACCTTCCAGTTTCTCACGGTGAAGAACGGGAGCGTGGAGCCGATGATCTGCGTCGAGGTGTTCTTGTCGCCGTACACCACCTGCCCCCGCGAGCGGAGCGTGGGCGCGTAGGCGAGCACGCTCACCGCCTCGCGCCCGATCGCGCGCCCGTCGTCCTCGGTGAGCTTGGCGCGGCTCCCCGTGGCCGAGCGCGCGCCCGAGGCGTTCGAGTCGCGCGGGATGATGATGATGACGTTCGAGCCGAGGCTCGAGATCTGCGAGCCGACCGACTCGCGCGCCCCCGCGCCGAGCGCCGTCACCGTGACCACCGCCGCGACGCCGATCAAGATGCCCAGCACGGTGAGCCCGGCGCGGAGGCCGTTGCGTACGATCGCCCGCAGCGCGAGCGTGACCCCGACGAGCAGAGGCTTCATCAGTCGCTCCTCAGGGCTTCGATGGGGTCGAGGCGGGCCGCGCGGCGGGCCGGGAAGAAGCCGAACGCGACGCCGATGACCGCGCTCGTCGCGACGGCGATCACGATCGCGCGCGTCCCTGGGAGCAGCTCCCACCCGAGCGCGCGCCCGAGGCCGACCACCGAGCCGGCGCCCGCGGCGATGCCCAGGGCGCCGCCTATCAGGGTGAGGACGACGGCCTCCACGAGGAACTGGAGGAGGATGTCGCTCTCGCGGGCGCCGATCGACATGCGAATGCCAATTTCGCGGGTGCGCTCGGCCACGCTGACCAACATGATGTTCATGACCCCGATGCCGCCCACGAGCAGGCTCACGCCGGCCACGCCGAGCAGCAGCGCCGAGAGGATGGCGGCGATCCCCTCCTGCGCCTTTTGGAACTCACGCTGGGTGTTGACCACGAAGTCGGGCTCGGCGCCGTCCTTGATCTGGTGTCGCTGCTGGAGGATCTCCTCGACCTGCAATTTCGCGCGATCGGTGACCTCCTCGGTGGCGGCGCTCGCGAGGAGCATGTCCACGCGGCCGGGCGAGGTGCGCTGGATGCGGGCGCGGTAGCTGCCAATGGGCATGAGGATGCGGTCGTCTTGGTCGTCGCCGAACGTGGAGGTGCCGCGCGCCTCGAGCACGCCGATGACCCGGTACGGCGACTGGCGAATACGCACCACGCGCCCGACAGGGTCCTCCGTACCGAAGAGCGCCTCCGCCACGGTCGCGCCGATGACGCACACCTTGGTCTTGAGCAGTTCGTCGGTCTCGGTCCACCCCTCCCCCTTCGCTACTTTGTACTTGCGAATAGGGAAGTAGCTGAGCGTCGTGCCCACGGCGAGGGTGGCGGCGTTCTTGTCGCCATACACCATTTGAACGCCGGTGGAGAGGAAGGGCGCCACGTTGCTCACGCTCACCGCCTCCCGCGCGATCGCCCGGCCGTCGGCCTCGGTGAGGCGGCCGAGCCCCTTCGACCGCGCGCCCGACTGCTGCACCGCCTGCGGGTTGATGAAGAGGCCATTCGAGGCGAACCCGGAGATCTCGCCGCCCACCTTCGCCGAGGCCCCGTCGGCGAGGGCGGTCACGATCACGACGGCCGCCACGCCGATGAGGATGCCGAGCACGGTCAACGCCGACCGCGTCTTCTGCCGCACGATGGCCGTGAGCGCGAGGCGGACGGCGTTGAGGAAAAGCCCGAGCACGTGTTCGCCCCTCAGCGCCTCGGCGCGAACGCCGTCATGAGGCCGTACATCACGAGGGCCCCGACCAAGGTGAGCCCGCACGCGGCGCCCGCGAGGCGCAGGCCCGCGAGCGCGCCTGCCTCGCGAACGGCGATCTCCACCGGCTTCGGCACCGAGGCGAGCGCCGCGGCGCCGCGGAGGAGCAGCGCCGTGGCCGAGAAATAGAGCGCCGCGCGGAGCCGCTGGTCGCGCGTGAGCGGCCGCCCGAACGCCCGCTTCCCGGCCCGCGCGCCCGCGTAGGCCGCCGCGACGACGCCGAACGCGATCGGCACGGCGCGCACGTCCTTGGCCATGACGTAGGTGTTGTAGAGGCCGCCGAGCAGGCCGCCCGCGAGCGCCGCCGCGAGCATCGTGAAGAAGAAGCTCACGGGCAGCGGCGGACCGCGGCGCTCACCGCGCGCGGCCGGGTCGCTGGCGTCGTCGACCTCGCGCCGCACGGGCTCGGGCGGCGGCAGCCGGGCGAGCTCCTCCTCCGCGTCCATGGGCGCCGCCTGGGGCACGTCGCTCACGATGCGGCCGTCGCGGAACGTGATGACGCGCGACGCGCACGCCGCGATGTCGTGCTCGTGGGTGACGAGCACGATGGTGATCGACTGCTCTCGGTTCAGCTTCTGCAGGAGCGCGAGCACCTCGAGGCTCGTGCGCGTGTCGAGGTTGCCGGTGGGCTCGTCGGCCAGGAGCAGCGGCGGATCGGTGACGAGCGCCCGCGCGATGGCCACGCGCTGCTGCTGGCCCCCGGAGAGCTGGTTCGGGGTGTGGTCCATGCGGTCGCCGAGGCCGACGAGCTTGAGCGAGCGCTCGGCGCGCGACCGGCGCTCGGCGCGCCCGACGCCGCGGTACTGGAGCGGCAGCTCGACGTTCTCGAGCGCGGTGGTCCGCGCGAGCAGGTTGAAGCCCTGAAAGATGAACCCAATCAGACGGTTACGCACGATCGCGCGGCCGTCGTTGGTGCGCGCTCCGACGTCGATGCCGCCGAGCTCGTAGGTGCCGTGGCTCGGCCGGTCGAGGCACCCCAAGATGTTCATGAGGGTCGACTTCCCCGACCCGCTCGTGCCGACGATGGCCACGAACTCGCCGCGCTCGAACGTGAGGTTCACGTCGCGGAGGGCGTGCACCACGCTCTCGCCGGACTCGTAGTCTTTGGCGACCCCGCGGAGCGCGATGAGCGGCTCGGCCTGGGCGCTCATCAGAACGGCTTGCCCTTGCGCTTCTTCTCGTCGGGCTCGGACTCGTCGGTCACGACCTTCGCGCCGTCGTCGAGCCCGGTCACCTCTGTGAACACCCCGTCGGTGACGCCGACGCCGATGATCCTCGGCTCCGCCTTCTCGGCGCCAGGGGTGTCGGAGAGCAGCACGTGCACGCGCGCCTGCCCCTTGGGGAGCGGGGCCTCCGGGGGGCGCGGCAGCGGCTTGCCGTTCGGGCCGAGCTCGGGCGTGGGCTTGAAGCGCAGCGCGGCGTTCGGGACGCGCAGCGCGCCCTTCGCCTCCTTGGTCTTCACGGTGATGGTGGCCGTCATGCCCGGGCGGAGCTTCTCCTCCGGGTTCTGCACCTCGACCACCGCGGAGTACGTGACGACGCCCTGCACGTTGTTCGGCGAGTAGCGGACCTGCTGCACCTTCCCGTGGAAGACCTCGCCGGGGAAGGCGTCGACCACCGCCTCGACCTCCATCCCCTCGCGCAGCTTGCCGACGTCGGCCTCGTCGACGTCGGCGAGGACGCGCATGCGCCGGAGATCCTGCGCGATGACGAAGAGGACCGGCGCCTGGAAGGAGGCGACGACCGTCGAGCCGGGCTCGATGCCCCGCGAGATGACGATGCCGTCGACGGGGGAGTAGATCTTCGTGAAGCTCTTGTTGGTGGTCGCCTGCGAGAGCTGCGCCTGGATGGCGCCGGCCTGCGCGGTGGCGGCCGCGAGCTGGGCCTTCGCGACCTCGTATTGCCCGCGCGCCGCGTCGAGCTCGCCCTGCGACGCGAGGTTCTCGCGGTGCAACCGCTCGACGCGCTCGAAGCTCGCCTTGGTGGCGGCCAGGTTCGCGCGGGCGCTCTCGCCCTGGGCGCGCTGCGCGAGCAGGCTCGCCTGCGACTGGCTGACCTGCGCGTCGAACACGGTGGGATCGATCTCGGCGAGCACGTCGCCCTTCTTCACGACGCTGTTGAAGTCGACCGGCACCCGGGTGACCCGGCCGTTCGCCTGGGCGCCGACGTTCACCTGAAGGAGGGGCTGGACCGCGCCCGTCGCCTGGACCTTCTCGCTCACGTCGCCGCGGCTCACCGTGGCCGTGAGGTAGCGCGCGGGCGGCGCCGGCTTGTTCTTGGCGCGGACGACGAGCCCGACCGCGACGAGCGCGACGAGGCCGAGCACGACGCCGAGGCGCCGGAGCCACACCCGACCGCCCTCCTCGGCGGCGAGGGCGCGGCGGAGCTCGTCGGTGGAGGCAGTGGCTGACATTTCGATCGCGACCTTCCCGGCTCGTCGAGGCGCGCGAGCCACCCCCCGACTTTGGGCGCATCCTAACGCTTCCTCTCGCGAGCGGTAGGGCGGCGTGCGCGGCGGCCTCGCGCGGAAATCCGGTGGGGCCTCCCAAGGGTTCCGCTCACTTTCTGTCAAAGGTGGCGTGGAAGCGGTATGGTCACCCGGTATTTTCGCAGCAAGCGGCCCCGCGTGGGTCACTGCTGGCGCGCGACGCCGTGTGACCCAGCCCCTCGCCCCCGAAATGGCCTCGAACAGACCGCTCCCCACGTCGGCGCTCACGGACCGTGAGCTGCTCGACCTCGCCAAGTCCGGAGACGCTCGCGCCTTCGGGCAGGTCGTCCGCCGCCACCAAGCCCGGATCCACCGCCTCGCCGTCCACATGGTGCGCGACCGCGCCCTGGCCGAGGACATCGCGCAAGAGGCCTTCCTCCGCGCCTACAACGCGCTCGAGCGCTTCGACGGGCGGAGCGAGCCGTACACGTGGATCTACCGCATCGCGGTGAACCTCTCGCTGAACGCCATCCGGTCGCGCAAGTCCTCGCGCGTCTCCGGCGAGGACGACGACGCGCGCCTCGACGCGGTGCAGAGCGAGCGCCCCGACGGCCGCGATCCTCAGAGCCAGACGGCGGGGCGTGAGCAGTACCTCGCCCTCTGCGAGGGCATCGACGCGCTCTCCGAGACCCTGCGCACCACGCTGGTGCTCGTGTGCATCGACGGCGTGTCGCACGAAGACGCGGCCACCATCCTCGGGGCGCCGGAGGGCACCATCGCCTGGCGCGTGCACGAGGCGCGTCGAAAGCTAAAAGAGTTCATGGTGTCTCGAGGCTTTGGCCCGGAGAGCTTCCCCGGCGCCTCTGGAGCAAGAAAATGAGCGATCTCAAAGACGAGCGTGACTGGCTCGACGAGGCCCTCGCCGCCTGGCCAGGGGCGGTCCGCGCGGGCGACGAGCTCGACGCGGCGGCCGCCGAGGTCGAGCGACGCATCGCGGCAGGCGAGCGCGGCGCCAGCGCCGCATATATGTCGGACGAAAAAATCTTCGCATCTCCCGTTGGACAGTCGCCCGAAGAGAGTCATAACAACGCCGCCTCGAGCGCGGCTCACAGCAGCACGACGAGCGCAGCGCCTGCATCACGTGGGGCGCGTGGAAAGTCGGAGGAGTCGATGTCGATGTCGTCAGATCGTGAGCGAGACCGCCGTAGCCTGCAGGAGCTCGCCAAGCTCGCCAACGCAACCCCTGCCCCGTCCTCGGTCAAGTTCGACGTCGGCCCGCTCTCGGCGCCGCTGTCGAGCTCGTCGCGGAAAGACGAAGACTCGGGTCTCGTCGATCTGAAGGCGTTCGCGCCCGCGCCGGAGCCGGCGCCGGTCTCCGCGCCACCGCCCTCCGTCGCGCCGGTCGCCGCGCCGCCCGCGTCCGCGGGGCCCTCCTCGGTCGCGCCGGTCAGCGCGGGCCCGTCCTCCACCGACGCCGCGGTGGTCTCCGCCGCCGCGCCCTCCGCCGCGCCCGCCTCGGCCGCCGCGCCCGTCGCGGTCGCCGCGGTCGCCACGGCTC
>CAZHGG010000159.1:0-9402 GCA_964531755.1 uncultured Polyangiaceae bacterium | reverse complement strand
CATGGAGCCTCGAGGATAGGCGGAGGGGCGATGAGAGGGCGAGCCGCGCGTTGTGGCGCTCGAGGTTGCGGTAGACGCTCGACACCCGCGATCGGTCTACCGGCGCCTCGTGTCACCCTCCGACCGATCGCGCCGCCTCCTCGACCGCTCGGCGCGGGTGGGCTGGCCGGCGACGCGCGGAGGCCCCACCCTGTGGTCATGACCGACGCGGGCACCCCTGGCTCCTCTCCGTACCGCTGCGCGGACGACGTCTGGCTGACCCGGCGGCGCGAGGGGCTCTCCCTCGCGCGGGACCTGGCCGGGCCCACGCTGCCTGGGCTGGCGCGCGCGACGGTCGCGTCGATCGCGCGGCTGCTCGCGGGCGCGGTGGGCCTCGTGGGGGCGCTCGCCGTCGCGACGCTGTGCTGCGTCGAGCGGCACCCCCTCGCCACGTACGCGCTGCTCGGCAGCAGCGGGGCGGCGCTCGTGATCATGGTCGTGGGGCGGGTCGCGGCGCACCTCGCGGCGGAGCGGACGCACGCGCTCCCCGCGCTCCCCGCGCTCACGGGCAGCGCCGCGGTGGACCGCCAGAACCTCGAGCGGCACGATCCGCTCGTCGACCTCGACGCGCGCGTGGCGCGCGTCCGCCGCTTGCGGAGGGCGAGCCTAGGCCTGCCGCTCGCCGCGGCGTCGCTGCTCGGTCCGCTGACCCTGCACTACCCCTTCGCCGCGCTCGGCGACGCGTCGGCGCGCGACTTCGGGCAGTGGATCGTGGCCTCGGGCATCATCGTCGGCCTCGCGCACCTCACGCTCGTGGGGATGTCGCTGCGCTACGTGGGCCGGCTGCTGGCCGCCGAGGAGTCCGGCGAGCCCCTCGCGCTCCGCAGCGAGTGGGGGTTCGCCTTGGCCATGGTCGTCCTCGCGTCCTGCCTGCCGGGGGTCGTGTTGCTCGCGATCCCCCCCGTGCTCACCGCGGTGACGGGCGTCGTGCTCGTGCCCGCGATGTTCCATTGGGCCCACGCCGCGCTGCGAGACGACGCGCGCGCCACCGGCGCTGCGCGCACCGCCCGCCAGCGCGCGGAGTGGAGCGCGCACGCGTACGAAGCGGCCCCCTACGACGCGACGCCATCCGCGCTCAGCGGTACAGAGGCAGGTGCGTGAAGAAGCGGCCCCACTCCGCGCGGGGCTTGAACGCGAGGGCGACCTCGGCCCCGCCGAGCGCCGACTCCGTGATGACCACGTGATCGGGGTGCGCCCGCGCGCGTTCGAACTCGGCGTCGCTCACCCGGCAGACGACCTTGCGAAACGGGCCCGCGAGCCACGCGCCGACCTCTTCGGTCTCGCGGTAGGCGAGGGTGCACGCGACCGCCGCGTGGGCGACCGCGACCATCGCGTTGCCGAGGGGCACGGCGCTTCGGACCAGGATGTACGTCTTCACGGCTCAGGTCTCCTCTCGGGGCGGAGAGCCGGGGCGAGCCCGGCTCGGCGGCCGGGATCGCGCATGCACGAGCCTTCAGCGCCGGCGAGGGATCGCGGCGCGCGTCGTCGGCGGGGCGGACGAAGAGCTGGGCAGCACGGGCGACACTCTAGCACCCCGCGGACGCCAGTCGACCTCACGGCCCCGGAGGCGGGGCGACACCGCGCTTGGCAGGCGCGGCCGAGTTGCTAGTAGGGGGACCATGCCTCGTCGCCCCTGGCCCTCGCGCGTCGCGCTCTCCCTCGGTCTCGCCGGCGCCTGCTGCGTCGGCGCCGGGTGCAACGACAAGCCCAAGGAGGGCGCGGCGGCGCCCAGCCCGGTGGTCACCGCGAGCAGCGCGCAGCCTCGGATCCACGTGGGCCCAAAGGAGTCCGCCGACGCGTGCGACGGCAAGGGCCCCGGCGAGTCCTGCACGCTCGTGATCGGCGACCGCTCGATCGCCGGCCGCTGCGCCAGCCCGGCGCCGGGCGTCCCGGACGCGCGCCTCACCTGCCGGCCCGTCCCCCCTCCCGCCTTGTTCGACGCGTGCAACGGCAAGGACGCCGGCGCAGAGTGCACCGTACCGTTCGGCAAGCGCTCGATGCACGGCACGTGCGTGCCGCCGCCGCCCGGCGATCCCGAGACGCGCCTCGGCTGCCGGCCCGGCGGCTCCGCGCCCGCGCACGGCGGCCACTGAGCGGTCCGGGCCTCGACGCCGCTGGCTAGAACGCGACCGGCGTGAAGGGGCAGCGCGCGCGCGCCGGCTCGCAGCTCGGCACGCCCGGGCCAGGCATGCAGTTGATGAAGGCGGGGCAGTCGGCGGGCTGCTCGCAGCCGCAGCCGCCCGGGCGCGAGAAGTAGGTCGTCCCGGGATCGCAGGCGAAGCGCATGACCATGCACTGCTCCGGGTTGCCGCGGTATCGGCGGTTCGGCTCGCGCGCCGGATCGCACGCCACGCACGCGCGCTTCGTGCACATCACCGCGCCGCTCTCTCCGCAGGAGCAGGTGTTGCACCCGTCGCTCGAGGGGAAGCTGTCGCCCACGGCGTGGAGGGTGCCTTCGTACGTGCAGCCGCGGGGCGCGCCGAGCACACACGCGCCGGCCTCGCAGCGGGCGACCTGCTCGGGGCCGCCGTCCCGCGGCGGCGGCGCGCAGGGCGGGTACGGCGGCTTGCACTGGTTCTGCGCGGCGTAGTCCTCGGCGCGGGACGCGTTGACCGCGATCGACTGCCACGCGGTGCAGCAGCCACCGCGGCTCACCTTCGCGCAGTCGACGTCGGTCGTGCACGCGAACATGCCCGGCTTCACGCGGGCGGTCACGGTGAAGGTCGCGCGGGAGAGCGAGTACTCGCGGAACACCACCCGGAGCTGGGCCTTCGTGCCGAGCGACGCGGGCACCTTGGTGGCGATGCGCGCGTCGAGCGTGCGCTCGCCGACGGCGTCGTCGTTGAACGCCAGGAGCCGGCCGCGCGGATCGAGGAGCCAGGCCATGGCGTCCGCTCGCCCCTCACCCGCGACCCGCACGTCGACTTCGTCACCGCCGTTCACGTTCAGCGCGAAGGACGCGTAGCGAGGCGGCGGCGCGTAGCGCGCGGTGCGGGCCTCACCGGAGCCGGGGATCTCGCCCAGGTCGCGGATCGAGCCCGACAAGGCCGACTCGATCGACTCGGCCGCGCCCTCGTCGCCGCTCTTGGCGGACTCCTCGTCCGCCGCGGGCGCGGCGCAGCCGGCCAGAGAGGAGGTCGCCCCGAGGAGCGCGAAGAGACCGGACAGCACGGCGAGGCGGACGGGGAGCTTCATGCGCGTGCCTTTGCCTCAGAAACCATGTGCGGTCAAGGCCTACATTCACCGCCATCTGCCGCCAGCGGCGCGCGTCACCTCGCCGGGCGCGGAAGGATTTGCACGAGCGGCGCGCGGCCGCTCGCGAAGCGCCGCCATTGCCGCGGATAACCCAACGACACCTCGTCGAACGGGACGCCGTCGACGAGCCGCGAGCGGCGGATGTGCAGGTGCCCTGAGACGACCGCGGCGGCGCGGAAGCGCAGATGCCAGTCGCGCGTGCGCTGGGTGCCGCACCAGATGGTGAACCTCGGGATGGCGGGCAGCTGGGCGACCTGCTCGACCAATGGGAAGTGCCCGATCAGCACGGTCTCGCCGCTGTGCGAGGCCGGGAGCGCTGCGAGCGCCGCGCGGACGCGCCCCTCGGTGAGCGCGCAGCGCGCAGCGCACCACGCCTCGATCGACGGGTACGGCGCGGGGTCGAGGAGCCGCTCGTCGGCGCAGAGGAGGCCGTGCTCGAGGGCCCACGCGCGCGCGTCGTCGGGGAGCATGCCGGCCGGCGCGAACGAGTAGTCGTACAGCGTGAACATGGGCACCACGAGGCGCGCCGCCGCGCCGTCGTCGAGGCTCTCGTAGGGGTCCTCCGGGGTGAGCGCCCCGTGCTCGCGGCAGAGCGCGACGAGCGCCTCGTACTTCTCCACGCCGCGGAGCCCGTCGTCGGTGGTCCACAGCTCGTGGTTGCCCGGCACCCACACGAGCCGCGCGAAGCGTGGCGCGAGGGTCTCGAGCACCCAGCGCACGTGCCCGAGGGTCTCCCCCAGGTCGCCGCCGAGCACGAGCCAGTCGCCGGGGTGGCTCGGCAGGCCCTCCACGACCTCGCGGTTCTCCGCGTGTCCGACGTGTAGATCGCTGATCGCCCAGAGCCGCACCCCCCCGAGGAGACCGCGGGAGATCGCATCGGTCAACCCGACCCGCCGCGAGGCCGTATAGTGAGAGCATGGCCGTGTCCGCTCGCCCGCGCGTCGCCCTCGTCCTCGCCGGCGGCGCCGCGCGCGGCGCGTACGAGGTCGGCGTGGTGCAGCACCTCCTCGAGGAGGTCTCGCGCGATCTCGGGCGCGACGTCCCGCTCGACATCCTCTGCGGCACCTCCATCGGCGCGCTCAACGCGTGCGCCCTCGCCGCGTTCGCGGAGGAGCCGCGCGAGCGCGGCGCGCGCCTCGCGAAGATCTGGACCGATCTCTCGGTCGAGCGGCTCGTGCAGCCCGACCTACGCGGCCTCTTCTCGATGGGCAGCCGGTGGTTCCGCGGCGAGCGCGAGCTCGGCGCGGTGCCCGCGCGCGAGGGCGGCCTGGTCGACCCCCGGGCCTTCGAGGAGCTCATCGAGACCGTCATCCCGTTCGGCGCGATCGACGGCAACATCGAGGCCGGCCGCCTCGACGCCCTCACGGTCTCCACCACGCACGTCGCGTCGGGGCGCACGATGGTCTACGTGCACCGCCGAGGCGGCGGCCTCCCGGCCTGGAGCCTCGACCCGACCATCACGCCTCGGGCCGTGAAGATCGCGCCCGTGCACGCGTTCGCGTCGGCGGCGATCCCCATCCTGTTCCGCGCCGTCCGCCTCGACAGCGAGTTTCACTGCGACGGCGGCCTACGGCAGAACGTGCCGCTCTCCCCGGCTCGGCGCCTCGGCGCGCGCGGCGTCATCGTGGTCAACCCGCGCTACCTGCCCACGCCGGCGGACGAGCAGCGCGCGCAGGCGAGCGAGGACCTCTTCCCCGGGCCGATGTTCCTGCTGGGCAAGACGCTCAACGCCCTCCTGCTCGATCGCATCGACACCGACCTCGCGCGGCTTCGTAGCATCAACGACATCCTCGCCGCGGGGCAGCGCCGCTTCGGCCCGCGCTTCATCGACGAGCTGAACGAGGAGCTCGGTCACCCGAAGGGGCGCGGCATGCGGCCGATGCAGGCGCTCCAAATCCGCACCTCCCAGGACCTCGGGAAGCTGGCCGCGGAGTTCGTCTTGTCCCCCGCGTTCGCCAGGACGTCGCGCGGCGTCGCGGGCCGCTTGCTCCGGCGGCTCGCGGTGAGCGACGCGCGCGACGAGTCGGACCTCCTCTCCTACCTCCTGTTCGACGGAGAGTTCGCGCGCCAGCTCATCGAGCTCGGGAAGAGCGACGCGCGCGCTCGCCACGCCGAGCTCTGCTCCTTCTTCGAGTCCCTCCTCACCACGGACGGTGCGTAGCCGCAGAAAGCTGAGCCCGATGCCCGCCATTCGTCCCGCCCGGGGGCCCACAGGCCGTCCCTCGCCGCCCCCCCTCTCCCGGCCTCCTTCGGTTCGGCGCTCGCTCGGCGCCCCGCTCGTCGCGCTCGCCCTCGCCTCGAGCGTCGGCGCCTGCACGTCGGGGGCGCCCGCGCCAGGGCGCTCGAGCTCGGCCACCACGCTCGTCCCGCGCGAGGCGCTCGAGGTCCGCGCCACGACCGCGCACGCGGACGACCGCGGGCTGCCGACGTTCTCTTGGCTGAGCGCGCGCCTCCCCACGGGCCAGACCGCCGCGGCGCTGGGCCCGGAGCGCGTCGCCGAGGCCTCGCTCCGCGCGGTGCTCGGGAGCCGCCCGTCGAGGTCGCCGCTCGGCGGCGCGAGGCTCGTGGCGATCCACGACATCGGGCGCGGCGCCATCATCGTCGAATACGACCAGGTCATCGAAGGGCGGGAGGTGTTCCTCGGCGGCGTGCGCGTGGCGCTGGCGCGCGACCTGACGCCCCTCGCGGCGAGCGGGACGCTGTACCCGGAGCTGCGCGTGCGGGGCCCCGCGCGCCTCAGCGCCCAGGAGGCCCTCGCCATCGCCGCCGCTCGAATGACGGGAGCCACGCTCCCCACGGCGCTCGTGCGCCGCCAGGGGGACGGCGAGGGCGGCTACGAGCTGTTCTCGTTGCCCCCGGTCGAAGGGCACCTAGACGGCGGCGCGAAGGTGCGCCTCGTCCCCGCGGCCCCGGCCCGCGCGAAGCGCGTCTGGTTCCCCGAGCCCTCCGGCCTCACGCCCGCGTACGCCATCGAGCTCGACGTCGGGCCCGCCACCAGCACCGACTCGGAGCGCCGCGCGTTCGTGGTGGGCGCGCTCGAGGGGCGGGTGCTCTTCGAGTCTTCGATGACCGCGACTGAGGCGTACACGTACCGCGTGTTCGCGGACGGGGCCCCCGACCTCGTCCCCTGGGATGGGCCCCAAGGCAACACGTTCACGCCCTACCCCGCCGCCGCGCCCAACGGCGCCGACCCTCCCTACGTCGCGCCGGCGCTCGTGACGCTGGCCAACGCGCCGTTCTCCAAGGCCGACCCCTGGCTGCCGCCGAGCGCCGATGAGCTGCTCGGGAACAACGCGCGCGCCTACGTCGATCGCTCCCCGCCGGACGGCTTCGACTTCGGAGACCTGCTCGTCCCGCCGACGTCGCCCGGCACCTTCGACCGGACGGTCGACCCGCAGCGGCCACCCCAGGAGACCGACCGCGCCAGCCGGGCGGGGGCGACGCAGCTCTTCTACGTGGTCAACTTCCTTCACGATTCGTTCTACGACGCCGGCTGGAACGAGGTGTCGCGCAACGCGCAGGCCTCGAATTTCGGCCGCGGCGGCGCGCAGAACGACCGCATCAAGGCGGAGGCGCAGGACGGGAGCGGACGGAACAACGCGAACGCCACGACGCCCGCCGACGGCAGCTCGCCGCGCATCCAGATGTACCTCTACGACAGCTTCAACGGCCCGCGCGGCGTGACCGTCTCTGCCCCCGCGAGCCTCGCCGGCGACCTCCCGGTGGTCCCCTCGCGCAGCGGCCCGCGCGACTTCGACGTGAGCGGCGCCGCCGTGCTGGTCGACGACGGCGTGGGGGCGTCCACCGACGGGTGCGAGTCGCCGTTCGTCAACGCGGCCGAGATCGCGGGCAACATCGCGGTGATCGACGCGGGCACCTGCGGCTTCCCGCTCAAGGCGTACAACGCGGAGCAGAGCGGCGCCGTGGGCGTGCTCGTCACGGGCGTCACGACGTCGCTCCTCCCGAACCCGCTGCCGGGCACCCCGCCGGCCCCCGGACCGATCACCATCCCCGTGCAGGGCCTTGTGAGGCTCGACGGCGATCGGCTGAAGGCGGGCCTCGGCGGCGAGCCCGTGCTGCTCCGGATGGCGGCCGCGCCCATCGACCGCGACGGCGCGCTCGACCTCAGCGTCTCCGCACACGAGTGGGCGCACGTGCTCACGGGTCGCCTCATCGGCAACGGCAGCGGCCTCAGCGAGGTGCAGGCGCGGGGCCTCGGCGAGGGCTGGAGCGACTTCGTCGCGAACCTCACCCTCACGCGCCCCGAAGACGCCGCCGGCCCCGCGAACGCCGACTGGCGTGGCGTGTGGGCGCACGCGGCGTACGCGAACTCCTCACCAGGGAGCAACGCCTACTACTACGGCAACCGGCGGTACCCCATCTCCGCCGACTTCGCGACGAACCCCCTCACGTTCACGCACATTCAAAACGGCGTCGCCCTCCCCTCGAGCCCTGCGCCCCGCAGCGGTCAGAGCGGCGCGAACAACGCCGAGGTCCACGCGACGGGCGAGGTGTGGGCCGAGATGCTCTGGGAGTGCTACGTCGCGCTCCTCCGCGAGACGGGGCGCTACACCTTCGCCCGGGCGAGCCAGCGCATGCGCGAGTACCTCGTGGCGGCCCTCAAGCTGACCCCCAGCAAGCCCACGTTCCTCGAGGCCCGCGACGCCCTCTTGGTCGCGGCGTACGCGGGAGATCCGCGCGACCACACCTTGTTTTACGAGGCGTTCGCGCGCCGCGGCGCGGGCGTCGCCGCCAAGGGTCCTGGCAAGACCGCCGCCGACAACAGGCCGGTGACCGAGAGCTTCTCGGCGGGGCACGCGCTGGCCTTCGTGGGCGCCACGCTGGATGACACGGTCGCCCCGTGCGACGGCGACGGCGTCCTCGACAACGGCGAGATCGGCAAGCTCTCGGTCATCGTCCGCAACGTGGGGCCGGGCACGGTCACCGCGGCGAGGGTCGAGGCGAAGTCCACGCTCGTCGGCGCATCGTTCCCTCGCGGCGCGAGCGCGGCGTTCCCACCGATCGCGCCCTACGCGACGGGCACCGCCGTGCTCGACGTGGCGCTCGCTGGCGCCCGCACCGCGGCCACGGGGCAGTTCGAGCTCAGCTTCAGCGACCCCGAGCTCGCCCCGGGCGGCGCACCACCCGGCGTGCTCGGCGCCACGGTGCAGTTCGACGACCGGCCCCGCTCTGCGCGGGCCGACACCATGGACGGGGCTACATCGCCCTGGACCGTCGCGGGCGATCCGGCGCTCAGCCAGCTGCGCCCGTTCAAGCGGGTGTTCACGGCCCAGGACGGGCGCTGGCACGTCGATGGCAACGCCGCAGCCTCGGATCAGTACTTGATCTCTCCGCCGCTCGAGCTCGACCCCGGCGGCGCGCTGGAGGTGACCTACCGGCACCGGCACCGCTTCGAGGTGACAGCCCAGGGGCGGTACCCCGACGGCGGCGTCTTCGAGCTCAGCCAGGACAACGGGGCGACGTGGACCGACCTCGGCGCGCGCTTCACGGACGGTGGCTACACGGGGCTGATCGACGCGCGAAACGGGCCGCTCGGGCGACGGAGCGGCTTCGTGGGCGAGAGCGCCGGCTACCCGTCTTATGTCGCTTCCCGCCTGACGCTGCCCGCCGAGCTGGCCGGAAAGACCGTCCTCGTCCGGTTCCGCGCGGCCACCGACGACACCACCGGCAGCGACGGGTGGGACATCGACGACTTCGAGGTGAAGGGCCTCGTCAACGCGCCGTTCGGCTCGCGCGTCGGCAACGCCGGGGTGTGCCCCAACCGGGCGCCGGCCGCGAACGCCGGCGCACCGCAGCGCGTCGCAGCGGGCGCGCTCGTCCAGCTCGCGGGGAGCGGGACCGATCGGGACGAAGACGCCCTGAGGTTCGCGTGGACGCAGACCGCGGGACCGCCTATCGCGCTCTCCGACCGGACGTCAGCGACCCCCACGTTCACGGCGCCGTCCGTGGACGGGACGTCGCTCATCACGCTCTCCCTCGTCGCGAGCGACGCGACGCTCACGAGCGCGCCGTCGACCGTCGACATCACCGTCGAGCCGCGCACGGCCGCGCCCGCGCCCGCGCCCGCGCCCGACACGCCCGGCGAGG
>CAZHGG010000158.1:0-9406 GCA_964531755.1 uncultured Polyangiaceae bacterium | reverse complement strand
GATGACCCTCGCGCTCCGGGCCTTCACGCGGCTGCGGACCGCCGAGGCCGCGCCCGCGGCCGCCGGCGACGACGGATCGCCGTACCGCGTGGACCGCGCGGACGAGCGAGGCGAGCGAGACCCGCGCGACGAACGAGACCCGCGCGAGCGCGGGCGGGTCGAGGTCGTCGAGGTCCTCGGGCCCGTGAGCGCCGTGGAGCGCGCGCGGCTCCTCACGGGTGCGCTCGCCGCGACGTACGTGGCGCAGTGGACGGGGGGCTGGGCGGGCGGCGCGCTCCCGCCGCATCGTCTCCTCGTCGACCTCGTCTTCGTCGCCGCCGCGGCGGCCCTCGCGTGGCGATTTCGGGGGCGGCTCGCGCTCGTCTTCGCGAGCGCCACGGTCGGCCACGGGCTCTTGGCGGCGGGGCTCGTGCCGCGCCCCCACTCGCTCGTGGGGTGGGGCGCGAGCGCGCTCGCCCTTGGGTTCGCGCTGCTCGTCGGGTCGGTCGGGGTGAGCTACGCGCGGGCGCCCGTCGCGCGCGCCGACGAGGGGCTCGAGGACGCCGCACCTCGCTAGCGGCGGCGTGGACGCTGAGACAGGGTGGACGGTCCGGGTGGATCCGCCCTGATCCGACGGCCCACGCCCCCACACGCGCACGCCCTCCAACGGGACGAAATCGGCATTTGCCTACATGGCACGACACGTGCAAAGTTGCCCCCATGCGCGTCGTCCGCCCCCTGCTCCTCGGCCTCGCGTGCTCCCTCGGGCTCGCTTGCGGCGACGCGTCGCTCGCCACCACGAGCGACGAGGTCACGTCGACGCGCGAGACGCCCGCCAAAGAGCAGACGGTCGGCAACTGCTGGATCTACGCCACGATGGGCTGGATCGAGTCGATGCACCTCGCGCACTCGGGCGAGCAGCTGAACCTGTCCGAGTCGTACCTCACGTACCTGCACTGGTTCGGGCGCATCACGAGCGAGCGGTTCCTCTTCGACAAGCACGGCGACTGGAACACGGGCGACTTCGTGGGGTGGGGCGAGGAGCTCGTCGCGCGCTACGGCTTGATGGACGAGGGCGAGTTCCTCTCGACCGAGGCCACGCTCGACAGGTCCGCGAGGCAGGAGGCCGCCGAGGTCGAGGTCAAGAAGGCCCTCGCGCCGGGCGGAGCCCTCGCGACGAAGGAGAAGCGCAAGGATCCGGCGGTGGTCCGCGACGTGCTAAACAAGGCCTTCAAGCTCCCGCCCGCGATCTCCGCAAAGCTCACGCGCGCGTTCGGCGCGGATCTCTCCAAGACCCGCGGCCACGGCGCGACCCTCGGCGCGGGCTTCCGCGATCCCGCGACGATGGTGGTGGCGATCACGAAAGACGGCGCCAAGCTCACGCTCGACGACGCGCTCGGCGAGCTCGATCCGACGCGCCCCGTCACCGCCACGAGAGACCGCGGCGAGCGGCGGGGCAAGCACGCGTGGACGCGGGTGTCGTTCGGCAAGACCGAGGCCGAGCGCGCCGCGGTGATGCTCCGCGTGAAGCGCGCGCTGAACCAGGGCTTCCCCGTGCCGATCGACTGGTATCCCGCGTGGGCGAGCATGCGCGAGTCGGACGCGTCGTTTCACGAGCCTGTGAACCTGTCACGCAAGGGCGGCTGGCACGCGAGCCTCGCGCACGACTACCAGATCCGCCTCGCCTCGGGCGAGGTGCTCCCGGCCGGAACGCCAGTGACGGATCCGAAGCTCCTCGGGAAGACCCTCGAGCCAGGGGCCACGCTCGAGTTTCTGCGCTTCAAGAACTCGTGGGGTCGCGACGTGGGGCCCTTCTCCGCGCGCGGCTACACCGACGCGACGTGGGCCTACCTGTCGACCGACTTCGATCGGACCGCCATCGACTACGACGAGGCCGCGGAGCGCGGCGCGGCGATCGACGCGTTCATCCTGCCGCCCGAGAGCTGGGACGGCGCCACCCACTAGGTGAGCACGGTCGCTTGACGCCGGGGACCCCTCGCGATGGTATCGCGGGATGCACAACCGTTCGGCGTCACCAGGTCGATCCGTCGCGCGCCTCGTAGTCAGCCTCGGGTGCGCGTGCGCGCTGGCGCTCACGGGGGTGACCGCGTGCAGCTCGGAGGCGAGCACGGCCGCCGACGCCTCCGTGGTCGAGGGTGGTTCACCGGTGGACGCGACCGTAGGGACCGACAGCGGCCCGGCCGACACGGGCGGGCCCGACGCGCGGGTCCCCGACGCGGGCGATTGCACCTCCATCGCCAACACGGGGCCGGTCGTCAGCAAGACCTCGCACCCGGAGCCGCCCCCCGCGATGACAGGAGGCACGATCGCGGACGGTCGGTATCACCTCACGGCCATGGACAAGTACAACGGCAAGTCAGGCAGCAATACCCACCAAGAGACCTGGGTGTTCGCGGGAGGCAAGCTCGAGGTCGTGAGCACGCAGAGCGACAAGCCGGGCGTCGTCGTCCGCGCCTCCGGCGCCTACGCGGCCGCGGGCACGACGGTCACCGCCACGTTCGCCTGCCCATCGTCCCTCACGCTCACGAACGCGTACACGGCCACGCCCACGGAGATCCGCACGGTCAACGCGGACGATCCGAACGAGATCCACACGCTGACGCTCCAGCCGTAGCGCCTCAGAACCTCCCGGTGGCGGTGATGAAGCCGCCGCCCGGGGCCGGCACGACGCTCACACGGGCGGCGCGAGGGCTCGGCCACAGCGCGAGGGCCGCGCCCCCCGCGAGGGCCGCCAGGCCCGCCCCGACGAAGACCGCCGCGAGCGTATTTTCACGCGAAATACGCTCGTTCGCGCGCTGAGCGTCCGACTGCGAGGCGCCCGCGGGGAGCTCGCCCGCGGCGCCTGCGCTGACCGCGAAGGCGACCCCGGTGGCGGTGAGCGCGAGCCCTCCAGCGGCGACGCCGAGGCCCGCGAGGCGCCGCCCTCCCAGGCCGGGCGCCTCCTTCGGTGGCAGAGGGTCCAGCGGCTCGGGCGCGAGCGGCGGCTCGCGGAACGCGTGCACGACGGCCTCGTCGAACGGCAGGGAGAACAAGCTCGAGAACGCCTCGTGCGCGGCGCCGCGGGCCGCGATCCGCGGGGGCTCGTCGGCGAGCTCGGCGACGCGGATGACGTCGCCGAGCGGGGGCACGCGGAGCTCGCGGTCGTCCTCGGCGCGGCGCAGGTAGACGGCGCCGCCGGGGGACAGCGGCGGAGGGCGCACGAGGTAGAGCGTGGCGCCGCGGGCGTTGTGCAGATCGGCGAGGCGCACGCCGCGAGGATCTTCCAGGTAGTAGTGGCCGGCGTGCGAGCCGTCGATCTCGAGGCGCCGCCCGCGGGCTCGCCGCAGGTCGACCAGCGCCTCGCCGCCCGCCGGAGGGCGCGTGTGCACGTCGGGGCGGAACTTCTCATTGGGAATGGAGGCGTTCGCGCGCGCGACGAACGCGGCGATCTCGCGGTAGGTCACGACGCCGTCGCCGTCCGCGTCGGCGGCGCCGTAGAGGCCGGAGCGCACCTCGTGGCTGAACACGCCGGCCTGGAACGAGTCCCACTCATGGCTCTCCCGCGCGGACGAGGTCGAGAGCAAGAGGCCAATCCGCGGATCCGAGGTGAGGCTCGCGTCCGTGGCGAACGACGCGACCGCGCGGCGCGCCCCGCCCGCTCCGCGGGAGTACGCGAGGAAGTACGAAGAGCACGCGTCGACCAGCAGGTGGATGCGCTTGGCCGGGACCCGCGCGAGCGCGCGCGCCAGGTCCGCGCCGGTGAGGCGCGCGTCCTCCAGCGTGACATAGCCACGCCCGCCCTCGACGTTGCCGTGGCCGGCGTAGACCACATACACGGTGGGCTCGAGGCCGCGCTCCGCGGCCTGCGCCACGTCGGACGCGAGCTTCGTGATGGCGGCGTCGAAGTCGGCCTTCTTGGGCTCGCGGGCCTCGGCGGCGGCCTGCGGGTGGAGGCGGCGCGTGTTGTCGTCGAGGCGCGCGAGCACCGTGGTGTTCGCGCCGAGCAAGCGGAACATGTCGAAGCTGCGGGCGGCGTCGTCGTCGGCGTATTTGAGCGGCGCGAGGTGCTTGTCGACCGAGACGTTCGCGCCGATGACCAGCGCGAAGGTCGCGCTCGCACCCGACGCGGGCTCTTGCGCTCGCGCGGAGGGCGCGACGAGCGCCGCGACGGCCGCGGCTCCACCGAACACGAGCCCTCGCGCCGTCGCGGCCACCCGGCTCACGGGAGCACCTCGACCGTCGTCACCACGTCGATCGTGGCGGGCAGCGTGAAGGGGCCGAGCGGGGCCTTCTTGCCGGCGAGGGCCGCCTCGACCTCGCGCACGGTACGGCGCTGGTGGGAGAAGAGCGCGTGGAGCTCGAGGGTGCGGCCGTCGAGCTCGTGGGCGATCGCCTCACGCAGCGGGTGCAGCTCGGGCGTCGTCGCGGCGGGCACCGCCGACGGGTTGGCCGAAGGCTCCGTCCACGCGGGGTGGTACCAGTAGACGTGGCCGTGCTCGTCGAGGCCGAAGATCATGAGCGTGTCGTAGTCGGGAGTGCTCTCGTAGGCGAACGCGAGCTCCGTGGTGCGGTGAATGGGGCCGATCAAGGGCGCAGGCACGCCCCCGCTCGCGGACTGGAAGACCCGCACGACAGGGGCGCTCGGGTGCCCACCGCGTGAGGCGAAGCCTTCGTCGGCCGGTCTCTTGCCCAAGAACCAGAAGAGCAACACGGCCGCCGCCGCGACGAGCGCGATGACCGTGGCCACCACCCGCCCGCGGCGCGCGCTCGCCGCGGGCGCGTCCGCCGGCGGCCCCGCGTAGGCGTCGGACTCGACCCGAGGCAGCCCGAGGCCGATCGCGAGGCGCTCCTCCAAGGGCAGCGCCGCCGGATCGAGGCTCGCGAAGAGCACGCGCCGCTCGTAGTACTCCGTGCATTCTGCACACATTGGCAGGTGGGCGCGCAGGCGCGACTCCTGCGCGGGCGTGAGCCTCCCCTCGAAGTGGCCGTCCACGAGGGCCCTCTCGATGCAGACGCTCATGCCGGCACCGAAGGGGCGGGCGCGGCGCCCTCGAGCAAGAAGGCCTTCAGCAGCTCGCGCACGCGCTCTTCTTGGTAGGCGAGCGTGGAGCGGCTCATGCCGAGCTTGTCCGCGGCCTCGCGCTGCGCGAGCTGCCCCAAGAAGCGCACCTCGAAGAGCGCGCGGTATCGCTCGGGCAACACCTCGGCGCGAAAGCGCTCGACCAACACCTTGGCGTCTCGCGCCTCGTGCTCGCGGGTGGGGTCGGCGGGGATGTCGGTGAGCATGTCGTCCTCCACGGGGCCTTCTCGACGGCGCTTTCGGAGCAGATCGATGGCGGCGCGGCGGGCGATGACGCGGAGCCAGGCGCCCAGGTCGCCGCCGTGGAAGCCCTCGCGCATGCGCGCGTCGGTGAGCACGCGGTAGAACACCTCGTGCGCGACGGTCTCCGCGTCCGCGGAGCGGAGGAGCCGCGAGGCCTCGTCGACCACGGGCCGCACGTGGCGGCGATACGTCGCCTCGAGCGCGGCCCGGTCCCCGCGGTGGAACGCCTCGAGCCAGCCAGGGGCCGCCTCGATCGCGGCCTCGGGGACCGGGCGCAGCAGCGCCATCAGGAAGGCGAGGATCACGAGCCGCGGCGCCGCGCGCGCACGAACGCGGAGCTCACTTCGCGGAGCTCCACACGGAGGCGCCGTCGGCCCAAAAGACCCGGCCCCCGTCGACGGCGAGCGCGATGGGCAAGCTCGCCTGCCCATAGCGAGGCGTGACCACCGCGCCGTCGGTCAGCCGCACCTTGGCGACGCCCCCGGCCTTGTAGAGGTAAGCGAAGGTCGGATCGGCGGCGAAGGGCGCGTTGACGGTCAGGGGGTCGCGCAGCACCAAGCGAGGGGTCCCGCCGGTCATCGGGACCGTCGTGAGGCCCTCCCGCGCGACGAAGTAGAGCTGCCCGTCGACGGCCTCGAGGCCGCGCGGCTCGTCGAGACCGGTCGCCAAGGTCTCGACGACGGCGCCGCCCGCGAGGGTGGCCTTCACGCGCTTGATCGCGCCGCTCGCGCTGCCGCGGGCCCCGCGCTCGACGAAGTAGGCGAAGGTCCCGTCGAAGGAGGTGAAGACGCGCACGTCGTCGGGGCGCACCTGGCCCTCCGCGAGCACGACCGCGGCGCCGCGCGAGCGCGGCATCGCCGTGACCCGCCCCGCGTCGAGCTCGGTCACGATCACCGCCTCCGACGTGAGCGCGAGCGACGAGGGCGTGGTGAGGTCGCCCAGCAGCGTGCCCGAGGCGCCGATGACCCACTCGCCGTTCGAGCGGAGGGACAGCTCGAGCACCTTGCCGAGCGAATACGAGGTCGCGAAGAGGGTGTCGCCCTCGACCGCGATCCCGCACTCGGGGTTGTCCGCGAGCGGCGTGCGGAAGTGCGACACCTCGAGCGCGCCGCCCACGCGCGGCGCCCCGGCCACCAGCCCGTCAGCGTTCTGCCAGTACACGTGGTCGCCCGCGGCGTGGAGGCAGCGCGCCGACTGCCCTCGGGCGAGCTCGATCGGGTCGGTCTGGCCGCCGAGCGGTCCTAGCCCACCGGCATCGCCGTCGCCCGGGCCGAGCACGCCGAGGCCGCTCGCCGGGCAGGACGCGCCCGGCGCCACACACACGTTGTTCGAGGGGCAGCACGTCCACCCCTCCGCGCAGGGGCACGGTCGGTCCTCGAGCGCGACCTGGGCTGCGCAGCCCTGGCCGACCACAGCCGCAAAGAGAGAGAGGGAAGCGGAGAAGAAGAGCGTCTGGAGCTTCATGACGAGGGAACGAACCGGCGGCGACCGATGGACGAACCTACCCTACGATTTTTCCATCGACGCGCCCGCCCGCGGGGGACGCCTCAGGAGCCGGGGTCGCCTCCCCGCCTCACTTGCCCTTGCAGGAGGGCTCCACGCTCTCGCTCAGCCCATCGAACGCGCGCCGCGTCTCCTCCTCGGTGTAGCCCTTCCATCCGTCGGGGCTCGGACCGTGGGTGACGCGCTCGGGGCGCTTGCCGCGCGCGGGCTCGCGACGCTCGGGGCCGGGCGCCTTCGCGTCGTTGATGGCCTTGTAGGCCTTCCAGGCGGCGCCGCAGTCGCCCGCCTTCGCGAAGCACCCGACCGCGTGGGCCGTGATGCTGTCGAACTTGGGCTTCGGGTCGACGCTCGCGCGGAGCCTCATCCAGGTGTCGAACGCTCCTTGGCACTCGGCCACGCTCTTCTTCTGAGTGCCCGTGCCGCCCATCATGAGCGTCTGGCCCGCGGCGGCGAACTTGTCCTTGTCGCCCATGTTCGCCCCGCGGCACCACTGCGCCGCCTCGGCCTGCACGATGGCGTCCATGCGCTCGGGCCCGATGACGCCGGCCTTCGTGGCCTCGAGCGCCTTGCGGAAGGCGACCTTGCCCACGTCGCACTGCCCGGAGAGCATGAGACACTCGGCGCGGAGCCCCGCGTTCTTGCCGCTCGCGGGGGCCGTGGAGAGGCCGCCCGGGCGAGGATCGCTCACGTCGTGCGCGTCGAGATCGGCCAGGCAGCCCTTGCCGTCGCCCGACTGCTTCTTCGACTCGGCCGACTGCAGGAGGGCGACCGCCTTCTTCTCGGCGTCGCTCGTGGCCTGCAGGGTGCCCACGGCGTTCAGCGCCTGATCGCTCACCGGCCCCGCGCCGGCGGCCTTCGACGGATCTCCGCCCGCGGAGATCTCGCGCATCGTGAGGCGAATGGGCACCTTGCACGCGTCGACCTCCTTCGCCGACTCCGCCTTGCACGCGGAGAGCTCGCCGCCCTTCTTGTCGGTCTTGGTCTCGTTGGCCTTGCTGCCGCCAGCGCCAAAGCCGAGGTACGAGCCGTGGATCTCGCCCTTCAGGTTCGACTGCGTGGCGATCGCGAAGGCGCCGAGGTTGTACGCATACACGAAGTGCGTGGCGCCGGCGCACCGGGGGTTCTTCTCGAGGTCGGCGCGGTACACCGAGTCGCGCGTGGCGGTGCGTGTACCGCTCACGTAATACTCCATGTGGAGCTTCTCGCCGCTCTCGACCTTGCCGCTCAGCGTGGCCGCGCCGAGGGGCAGCTTGGCGTAGAGCTCGCCCTGGTCGTGGATGTCGATGGTCTCGACCCCGCCGCTCGTCCACTGCGGCGGCGAGTACGCGCCGCCCTCGCCCTTCACCGCGTCGTTGCGGCAGCCGTCGAGGACCTTCATCTCGCAGCCCTCGTATTTCACCACCACGATGTCGTTGGCGGCGTACGACTGGAAGGTCGACTGGTCGGTCGCGTCCCACTCGACGATGAACGGCCGGTCGTGGCTCTTCGGGTTGCAGCGGTTCTGCCCGGCGAAGGTCTTGTCGGCGAGCTTTCCGGCCCCGCCGGGCACCTGGGGAGAGCCTCCGCACGCGGACACGGTGACCGCAGAGGAGAGCGCGAGGGCGAGGGCGGCGGCGACGCGGCGCGAGGGCCGCGGAGGCGAGGCGAGCTTCATGGGGTGCGCATTATCCGGCGGGCGCTCGCGGCGTGTCGAGCCCTTTGGCCGCTCGCGACGGAGTACACTATCGGAGATGGGCTTGATTGGTCGGCGTGGGGGGAGCTTCAAGGGGCGGCGCGCGGAGACGCGCGGGCGGGACGCGGTCGGCCTCGCCCTCCTGGTCGGCGGTTGCCTCACGCTCGCGGGTTGCCCGCCCCGCGTGGCCGACGAGCCGCTCAAGGCGCCGACGACGAGCGACGCGTTCCCCGGCGTGGTCTGCGACGCGCTGCGCCCGCAGACCGAGCCGGACCTCATGGCGTGGGACTCCGGCTCGCGCCTCAAGCTCGCCAAGCTGCGCGACGAGGGCGTCGTCGCCGTGCGCTACCAGGCGAAGGGCTGCAACGTGGAGCTCGAGCTCCTGCCGTGCGTCGCGGGCGGCCCGACGAGCTACACCTTCAAGCCGTACAGCGCGAACGAGCACAAGGTCGCGCACTCCGCGAACGAGCTCTTCGCGCAGCTCCCCGTGGGCGCGGCGCGCCTCGCAGGGAGCGTGAAGGGCGAGCGCGCCCTGCGCACCGACTACATGCTCGCCGGCCTCTACGGGCTCCCCACGGGGCAGGCGTTCAAGGCCAGCGATCTGCGGGGGCCGCGCGAGGTCTGCGCCCGCGCGACGCACGTCGTGAGCGCGGTCTACATCGGCGCGTTCGCGATGGCCGCGGGCGAGGCGCGGACGCTCGAGGCGAGCGCCACCCTCATGGGCGCCGGCGTCGGCGACAAGAGCCGCGCCGACGTGCAGTCGCTCGGAGAGGAGGGGGACGCCGACGCGTGCCGCGCGTCGCAGCGCGAGCACAAGGAGAACACGGGCTGCGCCGTGCCGCTGCGCATCGGCCTGCTCGCGCTCGAGCGCGGCGCGGCCGCGGACACCGGGGGCGCCACGGCGCCGACCCCGACCGTCACGACCGCTC
>CAZHGG010000157.1:0-9449 GCA_964531755.1 uncultured Polyangiaceae bacterium | reverse complement strand
GAGCGCGCGCTGCGGTCCAGGCTCCTTCGCCGCCGCCGCGCCCGGGCCGCGCGCGGCGCCGGGCTCGCCGAGGACCCCTACGATGACGCGGTTGTGCTCGCCCTGACGCACGAGCCAGCGCTCCTCCTTGACCTCCTTGCCGCGCTCGAAGCGGAAGATGTGGGAGCCGGGGTCGACGTCCAGCGCCTTGCCGTCGAGCGCGGGGACGCGGGCGCCGTCGATTGACGCGGTCACGTCGAGGAGATCCTTCCCGCTCGGATCGCGCGCGGAGAGGACCACCGAGGGGAGGCTGGCGGCCACCTCCTCCAGCCACTTCTCGCACTCGTTGCGCACCAGCGCGGGGCACACGTCGGCGCGGCACACGCGGAGCTGCTCGCGCGCGCCCACGAGCTTGCCCGCCACACGGAGGCGCTGCGCGTCCTCGTAGGCCGCGAGGCAGACGGCCTTCTGGGTCGGGCCCGCGGCGAGCGCGGGGCGCGCGGCCAGGGCCACGAGGGTCCCGACGGCGAACGCCACGCGGCCCGCGCGCGCCGCGCTACTCACGCGGGCCGTCCTTGGGCGCGTCCACGGCGGCGTCGTCCGGCTCCGGCGGCGAGGGGCTCAGAGACTGCAGCTGAAACTCGCTCGTCTCGGCGTAGCGGAGCTGGCCGAAGAAGGGCGCGCTGGTCGTCACCGCGCTCGAGCGCGCGCCGCGCACCGGGAGCGAGGAGCGGGCGTCGAGCCAGAGCTCCAGGGCCTGCGTGCCGCTCTGCGTGCTGCCGGTCACCGTGCGGGTGATCTCGACGTGGACGACGGGGACCTCCTGCCCCGCGACGTTCATGACCTCTCGACCGAGGAACTTGAGGAGCCCGCCCTGCTGGAAGCCGCTGTCGGGCGGGGTCGTGTTCTTCCCCTCGCAGAGGTGGGGCGCCTGTTTGTCGCGCTCGACCGTCGGGCCGAGGATGAGGTTCTCGGGCGTGCAGCTCCAGGTCGCGAGGTTCGGGCTGCGGCTCGTGCCGAAGATCCACACCTGCTCGTCTTGACCGCTCGCCTCGACGAGCCTGTCGCCGTGCTGACAGAGGTTGAGCGTCCACGAGTGCGTGGCGCTCGCCGAGAGCGAAAACGCGTAGCAGTCGGCGGCGACGCCGCCGTCTCCGCGAGGCACCGGCGCGACCTCGCCCTTCATGACGGGGCCCTGGAGCTGCTCCTTCAGCGGACCCCCGTCCGTGAGGGTGAGCCGGTCGACCCCCGTGCCCACGTAGCGGTACGTGCCCGCCTCGGGGCGATAGACGGGCGCCGACGCGTCGCGCGGCTCCGCGCCGTCTGTGGGGGCGGCCTCCGGCGGCGCGGCGTCGGGGGGCCCGGCGGCCACCCCGCCAACGAGCCCGTCGAGCGACGTGCACGCGACGAGGACCATCAAGGCGACGGTGCCGCCCAGGGCCGAACCGGTCCGAGACATACGTGCAGCGTATCCGGATTCCGCGCGTGCACAACGTCGCCCGGCCGCCACCCTGCGCCGCGCGCCGCCCCGTCCAAGATCTGCTACGCTCAGACCGTGTCGATCCACGCCATCGAGCCTGGTCTGCTCCTCGCCGCGCCCCGCCTCGGAGATCCTCATTTCCAGGGGACCGTGGTGCTGCTCGGCGTCCACGAGGCGACCGGCTCGCTCGGGTGGACGCTGAACGGCGCGCTGGTGGACGACGCGTCGTCGATCGTGCGCGCCACGAGCCTCGTGGCGCCCAACGACGCGCTCCCTGAGACCTTCGAGGGCCCGGCGCTGCGCGGCGGTCCGGTGTCGCCGAACTCGGTGTGGATCGTGTACCGGCGCGCGCCGGGCGACGAGCTCTTGCCGGGGTCCATCACGGTGGGCGACGAGATCGCCGTCACCTCGTCCGTCGAGGCGCTCCGCACGCTGCTCGACTCGCGCGGGCCGGAGGTGTTTCGGCTGCTCGTGGGCTACGCGGGGTGGGACTCGGGTCAGCTCGAGCGCGAGCTCTCGCGTGGCTCCTGGTTGCCCGCCGCGGCCGACGCGAAGCTGCTCTTCGAAGGGGACACCGGCACGCTGTGGGAGCGCGCGTACGCGCAGGCCATCGGCACGATCCCGCAGGCGTTCGTGGGCACACGCGGCCAGGCGTGAGCGGTCAGCCGACGAGGTCCTCGAGGGCCGCCACCGTGCCGTCGAACGGCGCGCGGTCGCTCGGGGCCTGCGCGAGCAGCCGCTCGATGCGCGCGAGCTTGGCGAGGGCCTCGTCGAGCGTCCTGTCGCCGCCCTTCGTGTACGCGCCGAGCTGCACGAGGTCGCGCTTGCTCTCGTAGGCCACGAGCAGCGCCCGGAGCCGTGCGGCGAGCCGCTGGTGCTCCCTCGTGGCGACCGCGGACATGAGCCGCGACACCGACGCGGGCGCGCTCACGGCGGGGAAGCGACCCCGCTCGGCCAGGGCCCGATCGAGGACGATGTGCCCGTCGAGGATGCCCCGCACCTCGTCGGCGACGGGCTCGTCGAGGTCCCCGCCCTCCACGAGCACGGTGTAGATGGCCGTGACGCTGCCGCCGCCCGCGCCGCCCCCGCGGCCCGCGCGCTCGAGGAGCCGGGGGAGCGCGGCGAACACGCTCGGCGGGTAGCCTCGGCGCGTGGGCGGCTCGCCGGCCGACAGCCCGATCTCGCGGAGAGCGCGCGCGTACCGCGTGATGGAGTCGACCACGAGCAGCACGCGCAGGCCCCTGTCGCGGAGCCACTCGGCGTAGGCGGTGGCGATCTCGGCGGAGCGCACGCGCTCGAGCGCGGGCACGTCGCTGGTCGCCGCGACGACGATCGCCTTGGCGCGGCCCGCATCTCCGAGCTGCTCGAGCAGCTCGCGCACCTCGCGGCCCCGCTCACCCACGAGCGCGCACACGACCACGTCGGCCTCGGCGCCTCGCGCGATCGCGCCGAGCAGGGTGGTCTTCCCCACGCCCGACCCCGCGAAGAGCCCGACGCGCTGCCCCTCGCCGAGCGTGAGCAGGGCGTCGATGACGCGCACCCCCGTGGGGAAGGCGCGGTCGATGGGCGGGCGCTCGAGCGCGCGAGGCGGCGCGCGGTCGGCCGCGACCGTCTCGCTCTCCGGGTCCAGCGCCGGGCCGCCGTCGAGGAAGCGCCCGAGGCCGTCGACCACCCGCCCGAGCAGCCCCTCCCCCACCGGGACGCGGAAGGGCGCGCCCGTGGGACGCACCTCGTCGTCGGGGCCGACGCCCACGAGCGAGCCGAGCGGCATGCCGATCGCCACGCCCTCCGAGAAGCCGACGACCTCGCACGGCAGCGGCTCGCCCCGCCGCTGGACGAGCACCACGTCGCCGACGCGCGCGCCCGGCAGGGCGAAGCGCAGGGCGAGCCCCGTGACCGCGAGGACCCGCCCGCGGACCTGCGCGGTGGGCGTCTCTTGGAGCCGACGGCGGAGCGCCTCCAGATCCACGCTCAGCGGATTCCCGTGCAGAATACACCCACCACGAGGCCCGCGTTGTTGTCGCCGTTGCACTCGGCGATCGCGCCGTCGTCGTTGGGGAGCACGGTGACGTCCGCGGCGGAGGCGGCGGCGCTCGGCGGCGACGCCCACGAGCAGCTCACCTGCTCGCACTTGCCCGGGTCGAGCGGCTGGGTGGTGCGCGCCGAGCACACCTTGGTGCCCGCCACGTAGAAGCCCACGCTCACGCCCGCACCCACCGGCGCGGTGCCGCGGTTGCACGCCTGCGACGTGAGCTGCGCGCCGCCCGACGAGTTGCACGCGAACGTGGGCCCGGCCTGCGCGGTGAGGTCGGAGATGTCCTTCGCGTCCGCCGTGCCAGGGACGTTCTGCCGGAAGTTGTTCAGCCCGGGCGTGACCCAGTTGTTCGCCCACGCCGAGGTCTTCGGCACGGTGCCGTCTTCGTTCACGTGGGTCACGGCGTACGCGTGCTGGTTCCAAATCGTGCGCGAGCGCACCCACCGGTCGGCGGCGTCCTCGTACACGCGGATGCCCTGCAGGCCCTTCGGGTGGTTCGCGCGGCAGGTCTTCCCGGAGCCGGGCGTGCCGGCCGGCGGGTTCGCACACTTGGTGCCGAAGCCCTCGCACTTGAGCACGTCTTTGTCGCCGCAGCAGTCGGCGCTGCTCGTGCAGCGGCAGTACCCTTGGTCGCACACGCCGGAGACGCAGTCGGTCGGCTTCTGGCACACGAGGCCGGCGAACTGCGCGTCGACCCCCTGAGGGTCGATGTTGAGCGTGCACGCCTGCCCCACCCCGACCGGCCCGCACGCCGTGTTGTTCGGCACGACGAGCTCGGCGCGGAAGTCTCCGTCGACGTCGGCGACGATGGGGTTCTCGAGCCACGTGCAGGACGAGTGGTACTGCGAGAAGAGCACCCGCCCGTCGACGCCCGAGTAGACGCGGGCGAAGCACTCGTCGGCGTACACGGCCTCGGCCTTGCCGTCGGCCTCGAAATCGAAGATCGAGCTGCCGGTGATGTTCGAGGTGATGTCCTGGGTGCCGCGCGACCAGAGCACGCGATCGGGGCAGGCGCCGCCCGCCGCAAAATCGCAGTGCGTGCGGTCTGCACACTTCCCGCCGGGGCGTGGGGTCGCCTGGCAGTCGGGATCGAACACCGTGTAGTAGGCGCGCCCCGCGAGCGCGACCTCGGGCAGCCCGTCGCCGTCGAAGTCGGCCACCGTGGGCGGGCCACCGCCACCGCCGGGCACGGCGACGCGCATGCCCATGAACACGGAGTGGTCGGTCTTGAAGATGGTCAGGAGATCGGTCGTGGCGACGGCGATCTCGGGCTTCTTCTGCGCGTCGAACGGATCGAAGTCGGCGATCGCGCTCCAGCCCGGGCCGGAGGGCGTCGCCTGCGAGTAGGACGCGTCTTCGACCCACGCGTTGGCCGCGGGGTCGAACTCCCACACCCGCGCGCCGTTCGTGAGCTCGACGCGGGGGTCCGCGTCGAGGTTCGCGAGCACGCTCGCGATGCCCTGGCTGTAGGTCGCGTACGTCGCCGGCGGCGCCGCGCGGAGCTTGCCCGTGAGGCCGTCGAACACCCAGCCCTCGCGGATGATCTCGGGCTTGCCGTCGTCGTCGAGGTCGTGGACGCTCGGACCCGCCCAGCCGCCCGAGAGGGTCGCCTTGAAGACGGTCGTGCCGTCGGCGTTGGTCGCCTTCTTGCGAGGCCAGAGCGGCGCCCAGGCGCCGGTCTTCTTCGTGAAGGCCACCATCGTCTCGCCGTCGGTGCCGGCCATGTAGGCGATGATCTCGGGGTTTTTGTCCCCGTCGAGATCGGCGAGCGCCACCGAGGCCGACGACCTCGCCCAGTCGACGATGGCGTCGCCGTCGAGGTCGACGCCGCCGAGCACGGCCTCCTGTGCGCAGTCGGTGCCGCGCAGCACGCGGATGACGCCGAGGTTCTCCGTGTAGCTGTCGGCGACCGGCGCGGTGAACGGCACGACGATGCTCGGCGGCGCCGTAGGCCCGCCGAGCCGCGCGACGGCCGGGGTGGCCTGCACGTCGACGTGGCCCGGGAACGGATCGCCCACGATGGGGACGGCCTTCGGGAACTCGCACTTGCTCTTCGGCGCGAAGTTGCCGGGGACGGCGCCCAGCTTGCACGTGGGGTCGGTGAGGCGCCCCTCGGGCGCCGAGCCGTACGGGACGCACTGGCCAGACGGGTCGTCGCAGTAGCTGTCGTAGCGGCACGGCGTGGTCGTCCCGCCCTCGGGGCGGCAGGTCGCCTGCGGCGGCACGCACACGTCGCGCACGCACGTGAGGCCGGCGGCGCAGCCCGCGCCGCAGCCCCGGCCACCGTCGGTCTTGCCTGGCTCGAACGTGCCGGCCTCCCGGCCGCCCAGGTCGTCGCCGGCCTCCGGGAAGACGAAGAGCGAGGTCGGCTCGTCGCCGCACGCGGGGACGGCGGCGACGAGCCCGGCCGCCGCGGCCCAGGGAAACAACCACCGGACCTTCACGGCGACACCTCGCCTTCGGCTCGGGGTCGCCATCGACCTTCGTTCGCCCCTTCGGCGCTCACTTCTCGGTTCATGGGGACCTCGTCCCGGGCAGCGTAGCAGGGTCGCCCGGGCCGCGCGGCGCGAGGTCGCCAAACGAGCTAGCCCGGGGCGTCGGCCTCGGCGCGCTCGCCGAGGAGAATGTACGTATCCAACTCGCCCTTCCCCTTGACTTGGATCACGCCGCGTCGCTCGAACGCGAACGACGCTCGGAGACGCTCGTGCACCTCGCGCGTGACCTGGATTTCGCCGGGGCGCCCGCTCGACTCCATGCGACTGGCCGTGTTCACCGTGTCGCCCCAGAGATCGTAAATGAACTTTCGTTTCCCGATCACGCCCGCGACCACAGGCCCGGAGTGGATGCCGATGCGGACGCGCAGCGCGTAGCCGCCCTCGCGGTTGATGTCCTCGAGCGCAGCCCGCATCCCCAGCGCCATCCTCGCGACGCGCTCGGCGTGGTCGGGCGCCCGCTCGGGCAGGCCGGCCGCCACCATGTAGCAGTCGCCGATGGTCTTGATCTTCTCCACCCCGAGCGCGACCGCCATGTCGTCGAAGGCCGAGAACGTGCGGTTCAGCATCACGACCAGCTCCTCGGGCGTGAGGCGCTGACTGAGCTCGGTGAAGCCGACGAGGTCGGCGAAGAGCACGGTGACCTCGGCGAACCCGTCGGCGATCGCCTCGCCGTTCTCCTTCAGCCTCGCGGAGATGGGCGCGGGCAGGATGTTGAGCAGCAGGCGCTCGGACCGCGCGTGGGCCTGGGCGAGGCGGCGCTCGGCGCTCGCGGTGTCGCCGGTGAAGAGGTGCACGATGAGCAGCACTGTGACGATCACCGCGAGGGCCGAGACCACGTCGAGGACGACGGCGGCCTGGGGGGAGACGAGGCTCTCGTGGGGCTGCGGCGCCGCGACCACGAAGACGCACCCGGCCATCGACAGCGCGGCGAACGCGAGCCGGTAGCCCCACTGCCGCTCGGAGAAGAGCAGGAAGGCGACCGCGGCGAAGAGGAACATGTAGTAGACGAAGCCGACGCGCCCACCGACGAGCGCCGAGGCCACCACCACGGTCACGTTGATGGGCGCGAGCACGGCCACGCGCGCGAGAAGGAGCGCTCCGCGGCGCGCGCACACGAGCGCGAGGCAGAGCGACACGACGGCGATCACGTTCGCGGCGAGCGGCGCGTAGAAGCGAGGGCCAGCGAGCGCGTAGCCGATGGCGAACGCCCCGCAGCTCACCGCGCCGATGAGGGCGCTCTGGTTGGTGAGGCGAATGCGGCGGCGCTCCCCGGGCGGCTGGCTGCGCTTCACGCCGAGCGCGGACAGGCGCTCGATCCACCCGCGGAGCCCCGTAGCCGAGGCTTGCGCGAGGCTGAGCGGCGCGAACTCGTCGGCGCCCGACGGAGGCCCCCCTCGCGAGGCCACTACCCCGCGCCCGCGGCGTGGAGCTCGGCGTCGAGCTGCTCGAGCAGCGAGCGCGCGCGGTCGGTGAGCGTCGTGGGGACATCGACCTGGAGGACGACCACGAGGGCGCCGCGCCCGCGACCGTCGAGCCGCGGGAGCCCGTGGCCCTTCAGCGTGAACACGGCGCCGGGCTGCGTGCCCGCGGGCACGCTCACCGACACTCGCGGTCCCTCGGCGGCGCCGGGCTCGGCCACGTTCTCCACGAGGACCTCCGCGCCGAGCGCCGCGGCCGTGAAGTTGATGTGGGCGCGCGTCACCAGGTCGGCGCCGTCGCGCTCGAAGCGCGGGTGCTCCTCGACGTCGACCTCCACGTAGAGATCGCCGGCCTGGGAGTTCGGCGGGCCGGGCATGCCCTGCCCTGGCACGCGGAGCCGCTGCCCGGAGTCGATGCCGGCCGGGAACTGCACGCTCACCTTGCGCTGACGCTCAACCACGCCCCGGCCGCGGCAGCCGCCGCACGGGTTGCGGATGTGCTGCCCCGCGCCACCGCACCGCGGGCACGGCGCCGTGAACATGACGAAGCCGCGCGCGTTCGACACCTGCCCCGTGCCGCGGCAGTGGCCGCAGACATCGGGCTTGCTCCCGGGGCGCGCGCCGTTGCCGCCGCAGTCGTTGCACGTGGCCGGCGTGCGGAGCGAGACCTCGCGCTTGCAGCCGTACGCCGCCTCCGACAGGGTGATGCGCTGTTGCACCCGCAGGTCCTCGCCGCGCGCGGGGCCGCGACTGCGGCCGCCACGACCGCCCGAGAACATCTCGCTGAAGAGATCCTGCATGTGCGAGAACATGTCGTTCACGCCCGGATCGAAACCGCCGCTCCCTCCCTCGAGGCCGGCGTGCCCGAACTGGTCGTACACCTGGCGCTTCTGGTCGTCGGAGAGGACCTGGTAGGCCTCGTTGATCTCCTTGAACCGCACCTCGGCCTCCGGGTTGCCCTGGTTCCGGTCCGGGTGGTGCTTCATCGCCTCTTTCCGGTAGGCCTTGCGCAGCTCGTCCGCGGTGGCGCCGCGGGCTGAGCCCAACACTTCGTAATAATCGCGCTTCTGGGACATAAGGGCGGGGCGCTCTCAGCGAGACGACGGGCGAGACGACAACGAAGGGCGAAGAGAAGGGCGGGCAGGAGCGAAGGGGATGGCGACGCCGCGAGGCCCGGCGGTCGGTGACGCGTGGCCGCGGCGGCGCGCCGCTTTCTGGGCGCAAGATAAAGCCCGCGCGGGCCCTGTCAACCGCGCGGCCCCGCGTGCCTCAGGCGTTCGCGGAGGAGAGGCGCCCCTCCAGCTCCTCGATCCGGGCGGACTTCTCCTCGAGCTCGGCCTGCAGCTTGGCGAGCGCGTGCGCGTCGGCGGCGAGGCGCGCCTCGTGCTCCTGGACGAACCCCTGCCGCAGCGCGAAGAGCTCCGCCTCGATCCGCTCAATCGCGGCGCGGAGCGCGGCCGCGTCGGCGGTGGGGACCGGCTCGCTCGGGGGCAGCGCGCGCTCGAGCTCGAGCTCCTGGATGCGCCACGCCCGGGCCTCGAGCTCGCCCTCCCGGCGCGCGCACTCCGCGGCGAGCTCGTCGAGGCGCGCGCGCAGCTCGGCCACGCGCGCATCGTCCTGCGCGGGGTGCGCCGCGCGCTCGACGGCCTCGGGTGCGTGCTGCGGTCGGGGCGCCTCCGAGGGCGCCGCCCCGTGGACCTCCTCGAGCGCGGAGAGCAGATCTTCGATCATCCGAGCGCGGCGGGCGAGCTCCACGTCCTGTGCCTTCAGCATGCGCGCGCGCTCCAGGAGCTGGGCCTCGAGCGCGGTGATCTCCTTCGCGTGCTCGCTCGCCACCTGCTCCAGCTCGGGCGCGAGTTGCGCGAGGCGCTGCTCGGCGAGGACGAGCTCCATCACCCGCCCCTCGACCTCGCCGACGAGCCGCTCGAGCCTCTCCGCTCGGGCTTCGGCCTCGTCGGCGCGGGCGCTCGCGGCGGCGACGCGCCCCTCGGCCGCCTCGGCGCGGGCCTCGGCCGCCACCGCCCGGGTCGTCGCCTCGGCGA
>CAZHGG010000156.1:8235-9461 GCA_964531755.1 uncultured Polyangiaceae bacterium | reverse complement strand
GGAGCTCGCCGCCGCCGGCGCCAAGCTCGCCCTCGGCGACCACGCGCGCGCGCTGGCGGAGGCGGAGTTGGTCGTCTTGTCGCCCGGCGTGCCGCCCTTCGCGGAGCTCGCGGAGGCCGAGCGCCGCGGCGCCGAGGTCGTGTCCGAGGTCGAGCTGGCGACGCGCGCGCTCGCCCACCCCGCGCCGATCGTCGCCGTCGGCGGGACCAACGGCAAGTCGACGGTCACGACGCTTCTCGGGGAGCTCCTCTCCGCCGGCGGGAGGCGCGTGTTCACCGGGGGAAACCTCGGCGAGCCGCTCTCGTCGCACGCCGACGAGGTCTACGACCTCATCGTCCTCGAGGTCTCGAGCTACCAGATGGAGCGCGTGCGCACCTTCGCGCCCCGCGCCTCCGTGCTCCTCAACCTGAGCCCCGACCACCTCGATCGCTACCGCGACATGGCCGAGTACGCCGCCGCGAAGGGCAACGCGTTCGTGCGCCAGACCCCCGCCGATCTCGCGGTCGTCCCGCACGGTGACGACGCCTGCCTCGCAGAGGCGCGGCGCGGGGGCGGGCGCGTCGTCACGTTCGGCGCGGAGCCCCAGGCCGACGTGGTGGTGACGGCCGACCACGTCCTCCACCGGGGCCTCGGCGCGCGCTTCTCGCTCGCGCGCCTCCGGCTGCGCGGCGCGCACAACGCGCTGAACGTCGCGGCCGCGCTCGCCGTCGCGATCGACCTCGGCGTCGACCCGGCCGCGGCCGAGGGCGTGCTCGCGACCTTCGAGGGGCTCGCGCACCGCATGGCGTTCGTGGCCGAGCAGGGCGGCGTGACCTTCTACGACGACTCGAAGGGGACCAACGTTGGCGCCTCGGTCACCGCGCTGCGTGGCCTCACCGAGCCCAAGGCGGTGGTCATCCTCGGCGGCCGCGACAAGGGAGGCACGTACGCGCCGCTCGTGGAGGCGCTCCGCGAGCGGGCGCGCGCCGCGGTCCTCGTCGGCGAGGCCGCGCCGCTCCTCGCCGACGCCATCGGCGAAGCGGTGCCCACGGCGCGCGCGGCGACCATGGCCGAGGCCGTCGAGAAGGCCGCGACCCTGGCCCGCCCGGGCGACGCCGTGCTGCTCTCGCCCGCGTGCTCGAGCTTCGACATGTTCCGCGACTACAAGGAGCGAGGCGACGTGTTCGTCGCCGCGGTCCGCGCGCGCGCGGGAGGGAGCGAGGCGCCACATGAACCGGCAGTGAGCC
>CAZHGG010000156.1:0-8135 GCA_964531755.1 uncultured Polyangiaceae bacterium | reverse complement strand
CCGGAGGGGCGAACGAAGGTCGATGGCGAGGCCGAGCCGAAGGCGAGGGGTCGCCGCATGAACCGGCAGTGAGCCCCGGAGGGGCGAACGAAGGTCGATGGCGAGGCCGAGCCGAAGGCGAGGGGTCGCCATGAACTTCCGCAACGTCCGCCGTGCGCCCGCGCTCGCCGTCGACAAGCTCGCGGTGCCGCTCGACGCCCGCCCCAACCAGGAGGCGTCGCAGCGCCCGGTCGACCTCGTGCTCGCGGCCGCGGTCATCGCGCTGCTCGGCTTCGGCGTGGTGATGGTCTACAGCGCGTCGACCGTGCAGGGCACCACCCAGCACCACGACGCGCAGTTCTTCCTGAAGCGCCAAGGGGCCTTCGCGCTCGCGGCCCTCGCCGTGTTCTTCGTCACGAGCCTCGTCGACTACCACCGCATCTACAAGCTCACGTACCCCGCGCTCGGGAGCGTGGGCCTCCTGCTCGTGGCGTGCGTGGCCGGCTTCGGCCACCGCGGCGGCGGCGCGACCCGCTGGATCTCCGTCGGGCCCGTGCACATCCAGCCAGCCGAGCTCGCCAAGCTCGCGCTGGTGTCGTGGCTCGCCTACTCCCTCGCCAAGAAGGCCGAGAAGGTGAAGACCTTCACGGTCGGCTTCCTGCCGCACCTGCTCGTCGCGGGCGTCTTCGTGCTCCTCTGCATGAAGCAGCCGGACTTCGGCTCGGCGGTGGTGCTCCTCCTGCTCACGTTCACCATGCTGTTCGTGGCCGGCGCAAAGGTCGGATATATTCTCGGCGCGACGATCCTGGGCAGCGCGTTCGCCGTCGTGTCGATCGTCTCGCGCGAGTACCGCTACGCCCGCTACCTGGCCTGGCTGAACATGGATCAGCACCGCCAGGACCTCGCCTACCAGCCCTTCCAGTCGGTGATGTCGTTCGGCTCCGGCGGCACGTTCGGCCTCGGCATCGGGCGCGGCCTCCAGACCCTCTACCTGCCGGAGGCGCACAACGATTTCATCGCGGCCATCATCGGGGAAGAGCTCGGGTTCGTCGGCGTCATGGCGCTCTGCGCCGTGTTCCTCACGCTCGTGGCGCGCGGCGTGCGCGCGGCGCTCCGCGCGCCCGACGACTACGGCAGCTACCTCGCGTTTGGTATCTCCGCGATGTTCGGCATCCAGGCCATCTTGAACCTGTCGGTCGCGCTCGCGATCCTCCCCACGAAGGGCCTCACCCTCCCGTTCATCAGCTATGGCGGGTCGTCGCTCCTCATGAACGCGCTCGCGGCGGGCGTCCTGCTCAACGTCTCCCGGCAGGGCCAGGGGGTGGCCCACTACGAGACCCCGCTCCCGCCCGAGGTGGCCTCGGCGGAGGAGCCGGCCGCGGTCGCGGACGCCGAGTCGCCGGCGCCGCTCGGGCTCGTGGTCGAGAGCGCGGAGGCCGAGTGAGCCGCGAGACCATCTTCGTCTGCGCGGGGGGCACCGGCGGGCACGTGTTCCCGGGCCTCGCCGTCGCCGACGCCCTCGGGCGGCTCGCGGAGGTCGACTGCCGCTTCCTCGGCACCGCCCGCGGCATGGAGACCCGGGTGGTGCCCGCGCGCGGCTACCCGCTCGAGCTGCTCAACGTCACCGCCATGAAGGGCGGCGGGCTCCGCCGCGCGGCCAAGGGGGCGCTCTCCGTCGTGGGCTCCATGCGCGCCGTGACCGCCCTCTTCCGGCGGTACTCACCCAAGCTCGTGGTGTCCGTCGGCGGCTACAGCGCCGGCCCCGCGGCCCTCGCGGCCCTCGCCGCGCGCGTGCCGCTCGCGATCGTCGAGCCGAACGCGGTGCCGGGCTTCACCCACCGCGTGCTCGGGCCCTTCGCGCGTCGGGCGTACGTCGCGTGGGACGAGGTGGCCGAGCGCTTCCCGGCGGGGCGCGCGAGGGTGTTCGGCGTGCCGCTCGGCCGCGCGTTCGCGCCCTCGCCGTACCACACGCGCGAGCGTCGCCGCGTGCTCGTGCTCGGCGGGAGCCTCGGCGCGCAGGCGCTGAACGAGCGCGTGCCGCTCGCGCTCGGCCGCGTGCATCGCGACCTCGGGGGCGTCGAGGTGGTGCACCAGACGGGCGCGGGGCGCGAGGCCGAGGTCCGCGGCCTGTACGATCGGGCCGGGGTGGCGGGGGCGCGCTGCGCGCCGTTCCTCGACGACGTCGCGGGCGAGCTCGCCGCGGCGGATCTCGTCGTCGCGCGGGCGGGCGCGGTCACCGTCGCGGAGCTCGCGTGCGTGGGTCGCGCGAGCCTGCTCGTCCCGTTCCCCTACGCGGCCGACGATCACCAGCTGAAGAACGCCACCCTCTACCAGCGCCGCGGCGCGTGCAGGGTGATCGAGCAGGAGCGCGCCACCGTCGACCGCCTCGCCGCGGACGTGCGCCTCGTGCTCTCGGACGACGGCCTCCGCGAGCGCATGGCGCGCGCCGCGGCCAAAGCGGGTCGACCCGACGCCGCCCTCGAGATCGCGTGCGACCTCGTGGAGCTCGGGGGCCTCAGGATGCGCAACGTGGCCGGCGACGACCTCGGGGGCCCGCGCGGCCGCCGGACGGAGGTTCACTGATGTTTCGCGGACGGGTTCGGCACGTGCACTTCGTGGGGATAGGCGGCATCGGGATGAGCGGCCTCGCGGAGATCCTCCGCACGATGGACTTCGAGGTGTCGGGGTCGGACCTCAAGGGAAACGACGTCACGCGGCGCCTCGAGACCCTGGGCGTCCGCGTGATCGCGGGCCACCGCGCGGAGAACGTGGCCGGCGCCGACGTGGTCGTGTACTCGTCGGCGATCAGCCGGGACAACCCCGAGATCGTGCGCGCGCGCGCGCTCGACATCCCCATCATCCCTCGTGGCGAGATGCTCGCGGAGCTGATGCGTGTAAAGTACACGGTCGCCATCGCCGGCTCGCACGGCAAGACCACGACGACCTCGCTCGTCGCCACGGTGCTCCGCGCGGCGGGCCTCGACCCCACGGTCGTGGTCGGCGGCAAGGTGAACGCGCTCGGCTCGAACGCGCGGCTCGGCGCGGGCGATCTCTTCGTCGCGGAGGCCGACGAATCCGACGGCTCGTTCCTCCGCCTCACGCCCACGATCGGCGTCGTCACGAACATCGACGCCGAGCACCTCGACCACTACGGCACCCACGCGGGCGTGAAGGACGCGTTCGTCGAGTTCGCCAACCAGATCCCGTTCTACGGGCTGTGCGTCCTCTGCATGGACCACCCCCACGTCCAGGAGATCGTGCCGCGCATCAGCCGCCGGGTCATGACGTATGGCGTCTCCCATCAGGCCGACTTCCGGGCGAAGAACGAGCGCTACCTGGGCTTCTCGACCCAGTTCGAGGCGTACAAGCGCGGCGAACACCTCGGCCAGTTCACCGTGCGCATGCCCGGCGCGCACAACGTCCTCAACGCGCTCGCCGTCATCGCCGTCGCCGACGAGCTCGAGGTGCCCCTCGACGTGGTGAAGGAGGCCATCGCGGGCTTCCACGGCGTGCAGCGCCGGTTCACCCTGGTGGGCCAGCCGTCAATCGAGCGCGACGGGGCGCGCGGCGACGTGCTCATCATCGACGACTACGGGCACCACCCCGCGGAGGTGGAGGTCACGCTCGACGCCGCCCAGCGCGGGTTCGAGCGCCGCGTCGTCGTCGCCTTCCAGCCGCACCGCTACTCGCGCACCCAGGCGCTGTTCGCCGAGTTCACGCGCGCGTTCAACAACGCCGACGTGCTCCTCGTGACCGAGGTCTACGCCGCGGGGGAGGCGCCGCTCCCCGGGGCCACGGGCGCCGAGCTCACCCGCGCCATCCGCGCGCATGGGCACCGCAACGTGCGGTACGTCGCCGACAAGGCGGACGTCGCCGGCGCGCTGCACGAGATCGTGCGGCCCGGCGACATCGTCTTCGCGCTCGGCGCCGGCGACATCAACGCCCAGGTGCGGGAGCTCGCCCGGCGCCTCGAGGCGGAGGGGCGCGCGACGTGATCCGCCCGTCGAACAGGAAGATCCCGCTCGACGAGGCGCCCGACGGCGACGCCGAGTCCGGCGCGGAGGCGACGGACGCCGCGCCGTCGCGACGCAAGAAGGCCGACGCGCGCGCGCCGTCCCGCGTCTCGTCGGGCGCGCTCGCGCGGGCGCTCGAGCTCGGCCGCGCCCTCCTCGGGCTCGTGCTGGTCGTTGGGATCGCCGGCGGCGTGGCGCACGCGGCGCGCCGGTACGTGAAGACCACGCCGCGCTTCGCCGTCACCGAGATCGCCGTGACCGGAGCGAGCCATCGCAGCGAGGAAGAGCTCGTCGCGATCGCGGGGATCGTGAAGGGCAAGAACGTGTTCTCGACCGACCTCGACGCCGCGCGGGCGCACCTGCTCGCCGACCCGTGGATCAAGGAGGCGCGGCTCGAGCGCCGCCTGCCTGGCACCGTGTCGCTCGTGGTCGAGGAGCGCCGCGCGGCGGGCATCGTCGCCGCCGGGGACACCTACCTCGTCTCGTCCGAGGGGGAGATCTGGAAGCGGCTGGAGCCGGGGGACCCGACCGATCTGCCCATCATCACCGGGCTGTCGCTCGTGATGGTCACGCAGGACCGCAAGGGGGCCGAGGCCGTCGTGCGTCGCGCGCTCGAGCTCGGCCTGGAGTACGACCGGTCGCCGCTCGCCAAGCGCTCTCCGCTCCAGGAGATCCACGTCGCCCCCACGGGCAGGACGTCCCTCGTCATCGGCAAGTCCGCCCTCACCCTGGAGCTCGGCGCGCCGCCGTTTCGGCGCAAGCTCGAGCACGCAGCGCGCGTGCTCGCGGACCTCGATCGCCGTGGCGCGAAGGCCGACGCCCTGCTGCTCGACGACGAGGCGCGCCTCGACCGCGTGGTCGTGCGCATGCGCTGAGCGCCCGCGCCGCGGGCCGGGTCGCGCGCGTAAGTGCTCGACGAGACGAACGAATTCGCGCACGCGTGGGGGCAAAGTTCGCCGAAAGTTTGGCCCGACACGCGGCCCCATGCGATTCCCGAACAGGATGAGCACGCAAGCTTCGCAGGGAGAAATCGTCGTCGGTCTCGACATCGGCACGACCAAGGTCTGTGCGGTCGTGGGCGAGGTCGGTGAGGACGGCATCACCGTGCTGGGGGTCGCGCAGGTGCCCTGCCGCGGCCTCCGGAAGGGGATCGTGTCCAACATCGACTGGACCGTCCGCTCGATCCGGGAGGCCATCGAGGCGGCGCAGACCATGGCGGGCGTCGAGATCCGCACGGTCTACGCGGGCGTCGCCGGGAGCCACATCCGCTCGCAGCCATCGGATGGCGTCGCGGCCATCGCTGGCGGCGAGGTCACCCGTGCCGACGTGGAGCGGGTGCTCGAGGGGGCGCGGGCGATCCCCGTGGACGCGGACCGCCAGATCCTCCACGTGCTCCCGCGGGAGTACACGGTCGACGTGCAGGACGGCATCCGGGACCCCATCGGCATGAGCGGCGTGCGGCTCGGGGCGAAGGTGAACCTCGTGACCGCAGCCACGAGCTGCGTGCAGAACGTCATCCGCTGCGCCGAGCGCTGCGATCTGGTCGTGGCCGACGCGGTCCTCGAGTCGCTCGCGAGCGCGGAGGCGGTGCTCTCCGAGGACGAGAAGGAGATCGGCGCGGCCGTCATCGACATCGGCGGCGGCACGACCGACGTCATCCTCTACGTCGACGGCGGCATCGCGCACACCTTCGTCATCCCCGTCGGGGGCAACAACATCACGAGCGACATCGCGGCCGGGCTCCGCACGCCCATGGCCGAAGCCGACCGGCTCAAGCAGAAGCACGGGTGCGCGCTCGGCCGCATGATCGCCGAAGACGAGGAGATCGAGGTGCCGGGCGTGGGCGGGCACCAACCGCGCCACACCGCGCGGCGCGTCCTGTCCGACATCGTCGAGCCCCGCGTCGAGGAGATGTTCGCCGTCATCCGCAAGCGGATTGAGGACACCGGCCTGCTCGAGCAGCTCTCGGCGGGGGCGGTCCTGACGGGCGGAGCGGTGCTCCTCGAGGGGATGCCCGAGTTCGCCGAGGAGATCCTCGGGATGCCCGTGCGCATCGGCTACCCGACCGGCGTGCGCGGGCTGACCCAGCTCGTGCAGGGGCCGCAGTACGCCACGGCGCTCGGCCTCGTGAAGTATGGCGCTCAGCAGATCGTCGACGCGCACAACCGCGCGCCCGCGCCGCCGCAGTCACTCGCGCGGCAGAAGGTGTCGAAGCGCCCCGTGACGATCGCCGAGGAGGCGAGCGACGAGCTGCCCAAGGCCCAGGGGAACAAGATCTGGGAGTGGCTGAAGGCCGCGTTCTGATTGGCACTCTGGCGCGCCGTCGCCGGTGCGACACAATCGCCAATGTAGGACAAATGTTCGACGAAGATTTGAGTCGGTTAGTGAATCAGATGTAGAAACGAGTCACCAGGGACGACGCCGACGCACAGGGAAGAGGCGCCCAAGCGAGTGGTGAGTCCGCGCAGGCCGAGGCCTTGCGTACGTGCGAGTTGAGACCAAGGGCGGGAGTGCCCTTCCGGGAGGCATGGTCATGAGTTTTTCAATCGAGTTCGCGGACGAGTCGCAGGAGTACAACGCGCGCATCAAGGTGATCGGCTGCGGCGGCTCCGGCGGCAATGCGGTCAACACCATGATCAACTTCGGCCTCGAGGGCGTGGAGTTCATCGTGGTGAACACCGACGTCCAGGCGCTCAACGCGAACGCGGCGCCCACGAAGCTCACGATCGGCCAGAACATCACCAAGGGCCTCGGCGCGGGCGCCGACCCCGAGCGGGGCCGCAAGGCCGCCCTCGAGGACGTCCAGCGCATCAAGGAGCTCGTCTCCGGCGCCGACATGGTCTTCGTCACCGCGGGGATGGGCGGCGGCACCGGCACCGGCGCGGCCCCCGTCATCGCGCAGATCGCCCGCGAGGAGGGCGCGCTCACCGTCGGCGTGGTGACCAAGCCGTTCCTGTTCGAGGGGCGCCAGCGGTCGCGCCGCGCGGAGCAGGGCCTCGCCGCCCTGGCCGAGCACGTCGACACCCTCATCACCATCCCGAACCAGAAGCTCCTCATGATGGGGGACGACGACCTCACCTTCATCGACGCGTGCCGCAAGGCAGACGAGGTGCTCTTTCAGGCGGTGAAAGGCATCAGCGACCTCATCACCCAGAGCGGCATCGTGAACGTCGACTTCGCCGACGTGAAGACCGTGATGAGCAACATGGGTCGCGCCCTCATGGGCACCGGCATCGCGAAGGGCGCGAACCGCGCGCGGGTCGCGGCCGAGCTCGCCATCTCGTCGCCGCTGCTCGACGAGATCTCGGTCGACGGCGCCACGGGCGTCCTCATCAACATCGTCGGCGGCTCGGAGCTGAAGATGCGCGAGATCCAGGAGGCGGCCTCGCTCATCCAGGAGCAGGCGCACGAGGACGCGAACATCATCTTCGGCGCGAGCATCGACGAGAGCCTCGGCGAGAACCTGAAGGTCACCGTCATCGCCACGGGCTTCGACGCCGCCGAGCGCGAGCTCGCCGCGGAGTCGCAGTCGCACGCGCGCGTCGCCTCGCAGGCGCCCCAGACCGTCTCGTCGTTCCAGCCGCAGCGCTCTACGTCGTCGTTCGCGCCCACCACGCGCCAGTCTGACGTCATCCCCGCGCTCTCCACGCGCAGGGCCGCGCCCGCCGCGCGTGAGACCGCGGCGGACGGTCGCTACCAGTCCGCGCCGGAGCCGCGTTACCCGCCGGCGTCGCAGCCCCGCATGGCCGTGCGCGAGCGCACCCCGAGCTCGCAGAGCTTCCCCGCGTTCGACAACGAGTGGGACGTGCCGGCCTTCCAGCGCAAGCAGCAGTAGCCGCGGTCACACCCGCGAGGGCGCGCCGCGCGCGCCCCCGCGCCTACACGTGGACCACGGCGGTGCCGAGGGCCTCGGCCTCGCGCAGCACCGTGGAGAGCCCCTCCTCCTCCGAGGCGAACGCGAGCGCGTCGGCCGCGGCGATCCATGTGAGCGCCTCGGCGTGAGTGGTCATGCCCACGAAGCGAGACGGCACCCGCAGCTCTCGGGCGAGCCTCGAGAGGCGCGGGCGCTCGGGGCCGTCCCCCACCACCACCAGGCTCGCGTCCTCGCCCGCCGACCGCCGCGTCGCCACGTGCGCGACGACG
>CAZHGG010000155.1:0-9484 GCA_964531755.1 uncultured Polyangiaceae bacterium | reverse complement strand
GAACGGAGCGAGGAGCGCCTCGTCCAGGCCGTCGCCGCTCAGGGTGGCGAGCGCGTTCACCACCTCGAGGTAGCGCCGCATCGCCTCCTGCGCCGCGGCGAGCCGCTCGATCACCCGCACGGGCTTGGGCGTGGGCTGCGCGGCGGCCGCGGTGAGCGTCGCCACGTAGGCGTCGAGGGAGCGCTCGAGCGCCGTCACGAAGGGCTTCGCGCCGAGCTTCGTCAGCGCGGCGGCGCGCTCCGCCGCGCGCGCCAGCACGCCCCGCAGCTCGCCTTGCTTCACCGCGCCGCGCTCACGCGCGAAGCCGCGCCCGTCGGGGAACAGGGCCTCGCGGGCGGCGAGCGCCTCGGCGTCGCCCAAGGTGGCGTGCGCCTCGAGGAAGAGGTCGAGCGCGCGGGCCTTCATGTCCACGTCGCGCTCCTCGTCGCGGCTGTCGGGGCGCGCGGCCGGGGCCGCCGTGGCCGCCTCCGCCACCGCGGCCTCGAGCTCGGCGGCGGTGCGGGTGACGTCGCCGAGGGCGCGCTTGGCCTCGGGCGGGAGCTTGTGCCCCTTCGCCGCCGCGTGCAGCGCGCTCGCCGTGAACACCGTCTCTTCCGCGCCCATCGCACGACCGAACTTCGTAGCCATCGCGCACGTCCTCTCGTTGTCTCGTTAGGAGAAAAGCGCCGGCGACTCACCGGCGTGCGAGCTACGACCACGCGCCCCGGCGAAGGTTCCGGGGTTCGCGCGGGCGGCCTTCGATCGCTCGCACCGTGTGGGTAACCCCGCGTGTGGCGGACCGGGAGGCGCGGGGCGAGGCGGGGCGTGCGCGAGCGAGGGTCGCGGATCCTCTTCGAGACATGAGGTCATGTCTCGGGGAGGGTCGCGGATCCTCTTCGAGACATGAGGTCATGTGTCTTGGCGGAAGATGCGCGGCGCCGGCGCCTATCGCCCTCGACGAGGCGTTGAAGGGCGTGCCAGGGCCAGGTGACGCGATCGACCTGAGCGCTCTGCCAACCGTGGATGTCGCGTGCGATCCTGCGGAGATCCGAGGCAAGGCCAGCGGCCGCCTGAAGCGCGTTGTAGCCAGCGCAAGGACGCGCACGACCGCTCAGGTGCAACGACGGGCCGTCGAGGCGCAGAGCCGGTTACTCGCGACGCGGGGGCGAGGGGGCATCGAGCACCTGGGCGAGGGCGAAGGCGAGCGCCTCGCGCGCGAACGGCTTCTCGATCAGCGCCACTCCAGGATCCAGCCGCCCGGAGTGGATGATGGCGTTCTCGGTGTAGCCGGACATGAAGAGCACGGGCAGCCCTGGGCGGCGCTGCCGCGCGCGCCGCGCCAGCTCTGGGCCGTTGACGCCGCCGGGGAGGACCACGTCCGAGAGGACCCCCGCGAGGTCGGGCGTGGCCTCGACGAGCGCGAGCGCGCTCCTCGCGTCCTCCGCCGCGAGCGTCCGGTAGTCGAGGCGCTCGAGCATCTCGAGGATCACGCCGCGGACGGCCGCGTCGTCCTCGACGACGAGGACCAGGCGCCCCGCGCCCCCGCGCTCGATCACGTGGTCGGCCGCGGGGCCCTCACGGCTCGCCGGCTCGTGGGCGCGCGGCAGGTAGATGCGCACCGTCGTGCCCTCGCCCGGCTCGCTGTAGATACGCACGTGCCCACCCGACTGCTTCACGAAGCCGTAGACCATGCTCAGGCCGAGCCCGCTGCCCCGCCCGAGCTCCTTCGTCGTGAAGAACGGCTCGAAGGCCTGGCGGCGGGTCTCCTCGTCCATCCCCTGGCCGTCGTCGCTCACGGCGAGCATCACGTACTGGCCGGCCTCGACCTCCGGGTGCTCCCGCGCGTAGGCGCGGTCGAGGCGCGCGTTCGCCGTCTCGACCGTGAGCTTCCCTCCCTCGGGCATCGCGTCGCGGGCGTTGATCGCGAGGTTCAGGAGGGCGCTGTCGAGCTGCGTGGGGTCGACCTGACACGCCCAGAGCCCCGCGCCGAGGACCATCTCGATCTCGATGGCCTCCCCGAGGGTGCGACGCAGGAGCGCCTCGGCCTCCGCGACGAGCCTGTTCAGGTTGACCGCTCGCGGGCGGAGCGGCTGCTTGCGCGCGAACGCGAGGAGGCGCCGGGTGAGCGCGGCCGCGCGGACCACCGCGTCCATCGCCGCGTCGAGGTGCGGGCGGACTTGGGGCGAGGAGCCCGCTCCGAGCCCGACGAGCTCCAGGCTGCCCATCATGATGGTGAGCAGGTTGTTGAAGTCGTGCGCGACCCCGCCCGTGAGCTGCCCGATCGCCTGCATCTTCTGCGCCTGGAAGAGCTCGTTGGTCAGGCGCTCACGCTCCGCCTCGTCGCGCTTGCGCGCGCTGATGTCGATCACGCTGCCGCGGACCAGGCTGAGCTCGTCGTGGGGGAGGCGAACCAAGCGCACCTCACAGGGGATCGGATCGCCGGAGGCGTGCCGGTGCGTCCACTCGAACACCGTGTGGCGCCCCTGCGTCGCCTCGCGGATGTACGCCACGGCGACCTCCGCCGACGGGCGCCCGTCGGGCTGGAGCGCGGGGCTCACGTCCACCGGGCCGAGGGTGAGGAGCGCCTCGCGCGGGTACCCGAACAGCGCGCACGCGTTCGTGCTGACATCGACGAACCGGCCGTTGTTCACGTCGAGGATGACGAGCGCCTCGGGGGCGTGCTCGACGAGCGTGCGGAAGCGCGCCTCGCTCTGACGGAGCGCCTCGTACGCCTCCTCGAGCGACCGGTCGGCGGCCACCGCCGGTGGCGCCGCGAGCATGGCCTCCACACGCTCGAGCTCGCGCTGGAGCTCCGCGCGGCGCAGACGAAGCTCGTCGGTCATCCGGTCCCCCTCTCGCTCAGCCTACGCGACGCCAGGCCGCGCGCCAGGGCTCAAGGACGCGACGACCGAAAGACGACCCCGGCGACCGCCCTCAGGACGCCCGCACCGGAGCCTGCGCGCGCGATCCCGGCGGTCACGCCAAGGCGAGCGCGGTGAGGTCGAACAGGTCGGATCAGACGGCCAGGACGCCCGGCCGCGGCGTGTCGGTGCCGAGCGTCTCGGCGGTGATCGGCGCGCCCGCGGCGCGCAGCGCGTCTCGGTGCCCGAGGATCGGCACCTTCAGACAGAGCGCCTCGAAGCGCTCCAGCGCGCGGAACGACGGCAGCGCGAGGACGCCCTCCACGAACCGAGCGGTCACGGGCCAGGCGTCGCGGTCGAGCGTGTAGCCGGCGAACGCCGCGTTGCGGAAGAAGGCGGCGAGGGCGACGTCGGCCACCGACACGGCGCCGAAGAGGAAGCCCTGCCGCGGGAGCTCGGACTCCAGGTACCTGAGCAGGTGAGGGATCTCCTCGTTGCGCGCCCGGTCGAGCACGCCGTCCTCGGGCGGGAGCCGCCACACGAACCGACGGATGACGAGCTGGTTGTAGAGGTGCCAGACGAAGGTCTCGCCGAGCCGGCTGTCCGCGAACTCCTCGAGCCAGCGGGCGCGCGCCCGCGCGGCGGGGAGGGTCGGCAGCAGCGGCACGTCGGGGTAGGCGTCGTCCAGGTACTCGCAGATCACGGTCGAGTCGATCACCGTGGTGTCGCCGTCACGCAGCACCGGCACCCGGCGCAGCGGGCTCAGGCGCTCGAACTCCGCGCCGCCGAAGAAGGGCACGATCGGATCGATCTCGTAGGCGAGGCCCTTCAGGTCGAGGCACACGAGCACCTTCCGGACGTAGGGTGAGAGGTACGAGCCGATCACCGTGACCTTGGTCTTCTCGTTCATGCCGGCCTCCTCCTCCGCGCGGCTCGGCGAGAGACTACCCGCGCCACGCCCGGGCGCCCACCTCGCGTGGGCCCGCGTCGCGCTGGAAGCGCCGACTCGTGGGGCTGCCCCGACCCGCGCGCACCCCGGACCGCGATCGCGACGGCCTGGCCGGAGGGCTTGCCGACCCACGCGGGTCCACGCGGGGGGTTCCTCGCCGCGCCGATCCTGCTCGTCCTCCGCGTGTGTGCCCGGCGCCAATTCCCCGGCGCCGAGGCCCTTCCCACGGTACCCTCCGGGGTGATGAGCCTACGCCCGGTCTACCTCGCCGCCGCCCTCCGCACGCCCATCGGACGCCACCGCGGCGGCCTCGCGGGCGTGCGCCCCGACGATCTCGCGGCGCACCTGCTGCGCGCCGTGGCCACGCGCACCCCGGGCCTCTGGGCGCGCGTGGAGCACGTGGTGCTCGGCGCCACGAACCAGGCCGGCGAGGACAACCGCAACGTCGCGCGCATGGCCGCGCTCCTCGCGGACCTGCCGTACGAGGTGCCGGCCGTCACCGTCAACCGCCTCTGCGGCTCGGGGCTCGAGGCCGTGTGCGACGCCGCGCGGCGCGTGGCCACCGGCGACGCCGACGTGGTGCTCGCCGGCGGCGTCGAGAGCATGACGCGCGCCCCGTTCGTGTTCGGCAAGCCCGACGAGCCGTTCCCGCGCACGCCGCCCAAGGTGTTCGACTCGAGCCTCGGGTGGCGGTTCGAGAACCCGCGCCTCGCGGCCCGCTTCCCCCTGCAGAGCATGGGCGAGACCGCGGAGAACGTCGCCGAAAAGTGGGGAATATCGCGGCTCGAGCAGGACACGTTCGCCCTCGAGTCGCAGCAGAAGGCCGCCCGCGCGTGGGCCGAGGGCGCCTTCGACGCGGAGGTCGTGCCCGTGCCGGTGCCGGGCGCGAAGAAGGGCGGCAAGGGCGAGACCGAGCTCTTCGCGCGCGACGAGTCGGTCCGCGCCGACGTCACGGCCGAGGGCCTCGCCAAGCTCGCCCCGGTGTTCCGCAAGGGCGGCAGCGTCACGGCGGGCAACAGCTCGCCGCTGAACGACGGCGCGAGCCTCGTCGCGGTCGTGAGCGAAGAGGTCCTCGCGGCCGAGGGGCTCACGCCGCTCGCGCGGATCGTGTCGCACGCCGCCACGGGCGTCGAGCCCAACCTGATGGGCGAGGGCCCCATCAGCGCCGGCAAGAAGGCGCTCGCGCGCGCGGGCTGGGGCGTGGGCGAGCTCGACCTGGTGGAGCTCAACGAGGCCTTCGCCGCGCAGTCGATCGCGTGCGTGCGCGGCCTCGAGCTCGCGGCCGACCGCGTGAACCCCACGGGCGGCGCCATTGCGCTCGGGCACCCCATCGGCTCGAGCGGCTGCCGCGTGGTCGTCACGCTCGCGCACGGCCTCGCGCGGCTCGGCAAGCGCCGTGGGATGGCGGCGCTCTGCGTCGGCGTCGGGCAGGGCATCGCCATGACCCTCGAGAGGCCCGCCTAGCGACATGCGCGGTCGCCCGCCGCCCACCGATCCCGCCCACCCGGAGTGGGATCTCCCGTGCGACGAGGCGCCCTTCGCCTTCGTCGACCTGGAGATGACGGGCCTCGACGTGGAGCGCGATCGCGTGGTGGAGATTTGCGTCGAGCGCGTCGTGGGCGGCGAGTGTGTGGGCCGCCTCGACTCGCTCGTGTGGCCCGGGGAGGAGCGGGCGGGCGGCGCGAGCGAGGTGCACGGGCTCACCTCCGACGCCCTGCGCGGCGCGCCCACCTTCGCCGAGCTCGCCCCACGCGTGCGCGAGCTGCTCGCGGGGGCCGTGCCCGTGGCCCACGCCGCCTCGTGGGATCAGCGCTTCCTGCGGGCCGAGCTCGCGCGCCTGGAGCTCGACCTCGGCCTCGAGCACTGGATCGACACCCTGTGGCTCTCCCGGCGCTCCTTTTTGTTCCAGACCCACTCCCTCGCGGCGCTCCGTGGTCACTTCGGCCTCGACGCCGAGGGCTCCCACCGCGCGAGCGGCGACGTGGCCGCCTTGCGGGAGGTCTTCCGCCGCTGCGCGGAGGTGCTTCGGCCCGTATCTCCGCGAGACTTATGGGAAAGCCTCTCCACGTCCGACCACGCGCGCGCCGTGGTGATGGAGGGCCTCGTCGCCGCGCAGGCCGCGGGCTTGCCCGTGAAGATCGCCGTGCGCTCGTCCGGCAAGCCCGTGCGGGAGGTCGTCGTCGTCGTCACCGATGTGCTCTCGGACGTGGATCCGCCCCGAGCGATCGGCTATCTGCTGCCGGGGCGGGGCCGCCGGGAGCTCCGGGCCGATCGCATTCTGCGCATCGAGCCCCTCCCTGCCAAGCCCACCTGATGACCTGGACAGCCCGATGACTCTGCCGACGCTCCTCCGCCCGCTCGCCGCCGCCTCGCTCGCGTCCCTCGCGCTGGGGCTCGGCGGCTGCGGGCCCGAGGCCACCGCGCCCGGGCGCTCCCCCCTCGCCGAGAAGTGGCAGACGCGCGCGAAGGCGAGCTTCCGCGCGGGGGACTTCGACGACGCCACGCAGGCCACGGAGAGCGGCGTGCAGGTCGCCCCGCAAGACCCGGAGATCCGCGTGCTCGCGGCGCGCGTGGCCCTCGCGCGCCTCGACTTCGCGAAGGCCATCAAGCTCACCGAGGGGCTCGCCTCGGCCGAGGCCCACGCCGTGCGCGGGCGGGCCTTCTGGTACTCGGGCGACCTCGAGCAGACGGCCGAGGAGCTCGAGGCGATGCTCCGCGATCCGCAGGTGAAGGACCCGTGGGCGCGCGACGTGGCGAAGCTCTCGCGGCGCGGCCAGGGCCGACACCCGTTCGCGCTCGAGGGCGCGCTCCTCGCGGCCATCGCGATGCCGCCGGCGGGCCCGGCGCTCATCGTGCCGTGCGAGATCGAGGGCGAGCAGGTGCTCGGCCTCGTGTCCACGGCCGTGGGCGAGCTCGTCGTCGACTCGTCGAGCCGCAAGGAGGCGGCGTGGGTGAACCTCCGCTTCGGCGACCACGGCGACGTCGAGGTGAAGGACGTGCCGGCGTTCACGCAGGACCTGAGCGGCATCTCCCACCAGCTCGGCGTGCCCATCAAGGCGATGCTCGGGGTGAACCTGCTCCGCCACCTGCACGTCACGTTCGACCGGCGCGGCTCGCAGTTCGTGGTGCGCCGCGCCGACCCCACGCCCCCGCCCGACGGCAGCCGCGTGCCGCTCTACTACGTGCGCGGCGGGGGCATGATCGTCCGGGCGACCCTCGCCACGAAGGACGAGGGCTTCTTCCCGATGCTCGTCGACTCCGCCGCGATGTTCCCGCTCGCGATCGACGACGCGCTGTTCCGCAAGGCGGGCGTCGACCCCACGAAGCTCACCTCGGAGCCGAGCGCGCCGAACGTGCGCACGGGCACCCTGCCGAACCTGCGCATCGGGTCGTTCGACATGCCGCAGGTGCCAGCCATGCAAGCGAAGGACCTGCCCGACCTCCGCGGCCAGCTCGACATGGACATCGCCGGCGTGGTGGGCTCTAGCCTCCTCGCCGTGTTCCGCGTCACGCTCGGCGACGGGGGCCGCTTCATGTGGATCGAGCCCGACCCCGCGATGACCGAGGCCGCCCGCCCCGAGCGCGCGCGGCCCCGGCCCGAGCCCGGCCCGCCCCCGGCGCCCATGACCCCCGACCCGCCCAAGCCCGGCAAGAACCCCGAGAAGCCCGCGAAGCCGGCGAAGCCCGCGGCAGGAGCCAAGAAGCCATGAGCCGCCTCGCCGTCTACGCCGGAAGCTTCGACCCGGTCACGAACGGGCACCGCGATCTCATCGAGCGCGCGGCCGCCCTCTTCGACCGCGTGATCGTCGCCATCGGCATCCACGCCACGCGCAAGCCGCTCTTCACCGCCGACGAGCGGCTCGGGCTCCTGCGCGAGGTCTCCTCCGACCTGCCCAACGTGACGGTCGAGTCGTTCGATGGCCTGCTCATCGAGTTCTGCCGCCGGAACGGGGCGCGCATCATCGTGCGCGGCCTGCGCGCCGCCACCGACTTCGAATACGAGCTCCAGATCGCGCACGCGAACGCCGATCTCCAGCCGAACATCGACACGATCTTCCTGCCCACGCGCACGAACTACGGCTTCGTGTCGGCCTCACTCGTGCGCGAGATCGCGAGCCACCACGGCGACGTGTCTCGCTACGCGCCGCCGGTCGTGTGCGCCGCGCTCGCGAAGAAGTTCGCGTAGCGGGCGGCGAGCCGACGCCGGCGCGGCGCATTTGCGTGCAGAGTGCACGTTTCGCCGCGCCCCGTCTCGGGCGGTCGCCCGCTACTTCGGCTCCTTCGGCGGCTCGACGACGATCTCGACCCGGCGGTTGAGCGCGCGCCCCTCCACGCTCGTGTTGTCGGCGACGGGCTTCGACGAGCCACGCCCCACCGCCGTCACGCGATCGGCGGCGATGCCGCGGGACTTCAGGTAGGTCGCGACCGACTCGGCGCGCTGCTTCGAGAGCTCGTCGTTGCGGGCGGCCTGGCCCTGGTTGTCGGTGTGACCCTCGACCTGGATGCGCGCGTCCGGGTTGTTGCGCACGAGCGCCTCGGCCACCTGGTTGAGCTGCACCATGGCGGGCGGCAGCAGATCGGCCTTGTCGGTGCGGAAGAGCACCCCGCCCGAGAGCGTGATGACCATGCCGCGGTCGTCCTTCTTCACCGCCGCGATCTTCTGGAGATCGGCGAGCGCCATCGCGGCGCGCTTCTCGGCCTCGGCGCGGGCCGCGGCCTCGCGCTCGAGCGCCTCCTTCGTCTTCGTGAGGTCGGTGCGCGTCGCCGAGAGATCGTTCTTCGCGTTGGCGAGCTCGGCCTGCGTCTTCTTGAGGGCGTCGATCTGCGCGCGCTGCGCCTCCTCTTCCGCCTCCTTCTTCTCGCGCGCGGCGACCGCAGTGCGGGCCGCGGCCGACGCGAACTCGGCCTTGCGCACGGCGATGTACGAGCGATCGACGGTCTCTTGGCCGTCCCCCTTCTCGAGGAACGCGAGCTCGGCCGAGTCGAGCGCCTGCTTCGCGCCGTGCAGCTCGACGAGGCTCTCCTTCGCGGCGGGGCCCTCGGTGGCGGTCTTGTACGCGGCGCGCGCGTCGAGCAGCTCCTTCGGGGGCAGGGCCGCGCCGCAGCCGGCGACGAACAGCGAGGCCGCGCCGAGCAGGCCGAGCGCGGTGAGGGCGAGCTTCGAGCGGATGAGGGTGCGCATGGTGTCCGTCACTTCCCGGCCCGGAGGGCCTTGAGCTTGTCGAGGGCCTCCTTGGCCGCGGCGCGCATGCTCTGCTCCTTGGCGAGCTGGAGCGCGAGCTCGGCGTCGGCGCTGGCCCGCGAGAGGATCTCGTCGGCGCGGCGGTTCTCGCCGGCCGCGATCAGGGCCTTCGACTGGTCGATCTGCTCGTTGGCGTATTTCAGGTAGAGCGCCGCCTTCGGGTCCTTCTCGGCGCCCATCTCGCGCGCGCTGCGCGACGCGGCCTCCGCCGACGAGAGGCGCTCGGAGGGCGGCGGGAAATTCGCGGCGCAGGCCACCGAGGCCACCGCGACGCCCAACAACGCGAACCGAAAGACGAATCTGGTCATGGTGCTCCTCTGCCCAGGCACGACGCTACCACCTCGCGGTGGCCCGGAGAAGACGCGCTCGCCGCGCGTCACCCGAGCAGGAGCGCCGCGTCCTCCTCGGCGAGCCCGTCGTCCACCAGGTCGACGCCCGCGCGCGCGAAGCGCC
>CAZHGG010000154.1:0-9494 GCA_964531755.1 uncultured Polyangiaceae bacterium | reverse complement strand
CCGCGGCGACGCCGAGCGCGGCAAGCTCGCCCGACGCGCCGCGATCGTGGGCGCCGGCACGCTCGCGTCGCGACTGCTCGGGCTCGCGCGCGACGTGGCGCTCGCCGCGATGTTCACGCGCGCCGAGACCGACGCGTTCTTCACGGCGTTCCGCATCCCGAACGCGCTCCGGCAGCTCCTCGGCGAGGGCGCGGTGTCGAGCGCGGTGGTCCCGGTGCTGGCGAAGAAGCTCGAGACCGAGGGGGAGGAGCCCGCGCGCGACTTCTTCGCGAAGGCGCGCGGCGTCGCGCTCCTCGCGCTGCTCGTGGTCACGCTGCTCGGGATGTTGCTCGCCGAGCCGCTCACCGAGCTCTTCGCCGGCGGCTACCACGCGCAGCCCGGGCAGTTCGAGCGCACCGTGTCGCTCACGCGCGCCGTGTTCCCGTACATCTTCTTCATGGGCTCGGCCGCCTTGGGCATGGCCGCGCTGAACGCGAACAAGCGGTTCGCCGTCGCGGCCTTCGCGCCCGCGCTGCTCAACGTGGCGTTCCTCGTCGCCGCGTTCGGGCTCCCGGCGGTGTTCCTCTCGCTCGGCGTCGACGCCGCGCAGGCGATCGTGGCGGGCGCCCTGCTCGGCGGGGTGCTCCAGGTGGCCGCGCAGTGGCCCGCGCTGCGCAAGCTCGGCTACGCCGGCCTCCCCCGGCTCGATTTTCACGACCCGGCGGTGCGCGACATGCTCCGGCGCATGGGGCCGATGGCCTTCGGGCTCGGTGTATACTACATCGACATGATCCTCTCGACGCGGTTCCTGTCCGAGCTCGGGCCGGGCGCGCAGAGCTACTTCATGTGGGCGAGCCGCCTTTGCGACTTCCCACAGGGCATCTTCGTGCTCGCGCTCTCCACCGCGTCCCTCCCGTCGCTCGCCTCCTTCGCGGCGCGCGGCGAGATGGCCGAGCTCGAGAAGACCTACGCGCACGGCATGAAGCTCTCGCTCTTCGTGGCCATCCCCTCGAGCGTGGCGCTCGTGGCGCTCGCCGAGCCGCTCATCGTGCTGCTCTTCCAGCGCGGCCACTTCCAGCAGGAGGCCTCGCACGAGACCGCCCGCGCGCTGCTCTGGCAGGGGGGCGCGGTGTGGACCGTGGCCGCGGTGCGGCAGATCGTGCCGGTGTACTACGCGCTCGGCGACACCCGCACGCCCGTGGTCGTGAGCGCGCTCGACCTCCTCGCGTTCATCGCGCTCGCGCTCGCGCTCCGCGGGCCGCTCGGGCACGTCGGCGTGAGCGTGGCCGTGGCCGGGTCGAGCTTCGTGCAGATGGCGCTCTTGCTCGCGCTCTTGCGGCGCAAGCTCGCCGACACCCGGCTCGGCGACATCGCGCGGTCGGCCGGCAAGAGCCTGCTCGCGGCGGCGGTCGCCGGGCTCGGGGGCGCGCACGCCGCGGAGCTCGTGGCGGAGGTGGCGGGAGAGGGGACCGTCGCGCGGCTCTTGCCCGGGCTCGGGGGTGGGGTCGTGTTCGCGGGGCTCTACGTGCTCGCGGCCTACGGGCTCCGCTCGGCGGAGCTCGAGGGGCTCACGGCGGGCGTGCGGCGCCGGCTCGCGGGGGTCACCAAGGCGGCCTAAGGCGGTGCTCACTTGAGTCGAGCCCGAAATCCCACCGCTCTCACGAGAGCCGTGGGCTTCCGGGCTCGATGACCGCTACGTGTGCACGTCGCCTTCGGACGATTCAGGATCGGGAACGGGGTTCCGCCTTGGCGCCTCGCCGCGGGCGCGTGCGATGGGGATTCCATCAGCGACCTTTGAAATGCCGCCCACGTGCTCTACAACCCGCGCATGAGCGCGCCCAAACCTGGAAGTGAGCCCGGAGTGAAGCCGAGCGCCCGCGAGACGCGCGTGGTCGCCGCCGAGTTCGCGGCGGGCGCGACGAGCGTGGAGGGCTTGCCCGCGCCCGTGGTGCCCGAGATCGCCTTCGCTGGCCGCTCGAACGTAGGCAAGTCGTCGCTCATGAACGCGCTCATGGGGCGACGGAACCTCGTGCGCACGAGCAACACGCCCGGCTGCACGCGGCAGCTCAACGTGTTCAGCGCGCAGCTCGCCGACGGCCTCGCCGTGCACCTCGTCGATCTGCCCGGGTACGGGTACGCGAAGCGCTCGAAGAGCGAGTTCAAGGGCTGGGGCGCCATGCTGGAGGGCTACCTGCTCGAGCGCCCCACGCTCCGCGCCGTGTTCGTGCTGGTCGACGTGCGCCGCGGGGTCGAGCAGGAGGAGCGCGATCTGCTCGAGTTTCTCGCCTCTCCGCCCCGCGCGCAGCGCACGATGCCCGTCTCGGTGATCGTGTGCGCCACCAAGGTCGACAAGCTCTCGGGCGCGGCGCAGAAGCCGGCGCTCGCGGCGCTCCGGAAGGCGAGCGGGCTCGAGGTCCTCGGCACGAGCGCCGAGACGCTCCTCGGTCGCGAGGCGCTCTGGGCGCGCATCCGACACGCGGTGGCTGGGTGAGGCGCCGGCTCGCCGCGTCGGTCGCGTCGGTCGCGTCCCCGTTTTGCGCCGCCGCGGTGCTCGCGCTCGCGGGGTGCGCGAAGCCGCCGGTCGAGGCCCCCGTGGAGCACTGGTGCCCGGAGGGCTTCGAGGTGGGGCACGGCGACGTATGCTTCGCGCTCCCGGCGGCGCACGGGCCGCACACCGGGATCGTGGTGTACCTCCACGCGCGCATGGCGGGCCGCGGCGACGCCGCGGAGTGGGCGGCCGCGCACGCCGCGGTCGCGCGCGGGTACGCGGTGGTGCTCCCCCGCGGTCGACGCGCGCTGTGCGCGCTGCAGGCCGGCCGCGAGGACGAGTTCTGCTGGCCGCACGGCGGCGATCCGGGCGAGAGCCGCGCGCTCCTCGCCGACTGGGACCACACGCTCTGGCAGGTCAACGAGCTGCTCGAGGGCGACGCCCACCCGCGCTTCGTGCTCGCGTCGGGCGAGGGCGCGACGTTCGCCGCGCGGCTCGTCCAGAGCGGAGCGTTCAAGGCCCGGGCCTTCGCCCTCGTCGGCGGCGGAGACGCACCGGCCGACCCCGGCGAGCCGACCCCGAGCCCGGCCCCCGGCGCCGAGCGCCCGCCCGTCTTGCTCCTCGCGGCGCCGGAGAGCGAGAAGGTCAACCAGCTTGATAAAAGGCTCAGCGGCGCCGGCTTGCCCCACGTCCGTTGCGCGCGCGCCGGGGCGGCCCCGCTGTCGACCGCTGACGTCGAGGTCGCGCTCCGCTTCTTCCAGCGCGGCGCGGCCTTCACGTGCGACGGCGCGGCGCCCGCGCCGCCCAAGGTCGAGAAGCCGCGCGCGAAGCGGTAGGGGGAGAGCGGGAGAGCGGGGCGGTGCGCGGACCGTGCGAGCCCTCGGCTCGCGTCAGTCTCTCGCGCGCCGCAGGACGACCGCCGAGGCGTTCCCGTAGAAGCCGAGCGAGGTCACGACCACCGTGTCGATCTCGTCGGGCGCGTGCCCGGAGACCACGGTCGCGGGGCGAGCGCCCTCGAGCCACGCCAGCGCCGCGGCCATGCCGAACGCGCCGCCCGCGCCGAGGGTCTCGCCGAGCACGAGCTTGGGCGCGGCCACGCACACGCCGTCGCTGCCGCCGCCGAAGACCCGCTCGAGCGCCGCGCGCTCGGCCTCGTCCGCCCTGTGCAGGCCCGAGAGGCTCGCGCACACGACGTCGACGTCGGAGGGGTCGAGCTTCGCGTCGCCGAGGGCGTTGAGCACCGCGCGGCCCAGGGCGTCACCCGACGGACCGATGAGGGTCGAGCCCTCCTCCGGCGCCTCGAACGAGGTGCCGTAGCCCACGATCTCGCCGAGGACGCGCGCGCCGCGTGCGCGCGCCACGCGCTGCGGCTCGACCACGAGGAACGCGGCGCCCTCGCCGAGCGAGAGGTGCCCGACTTGCCGCACGTGGTCGGGGTGGTCGAGCGTGCCGAGCAGCGAGAACGCGAGGAACAGCGCCTCGTGCATCGCCTCCGCGCCGCCCACCAAGATCGCGTCGGCGCGGCCCTGCGCCAGGTGGATGTCGGCGCACGCGACGGCGTCGAGCGCGCCACAGTTGCCGTCGGAGATGGCCACGTTGAGCGCGCGGAGGTCCTCCCAGATGCTCACGTAGCCGCTCGCCGAGTTGGCGACGGTGTTCGGGAACACGGCGGGGTTGATGTACCGCGGGTCCTCGAGCTTGGCGACGCGGTTCAGCTCGGTGATGGCCTCGAGGCTGCCATACGCGTTCGAGCAGACGACGCCCACGCGCTCGGGGGAGAGGGCGACGAAGGCGTTGTCGCGCTTCAGGGCGGCCTCCGCGAGGCCGAGGCGCGCGGCGACGACGGCGAGCTTCGTCAAGCGATCGAGCGTGCGCAGGCCCTTCGGGCCGAGCGTGCGCGCCGCGTCGAAGTCGGGCACCTCGAACGCCCGGGCGTTCGGGTACTTGGCGAGGTCGATGGTCGTGAGCGCCCGAGGGCCCGTGGCCGTGAGCGGCTGCGGCGCCCGCAGCGCCTCGACGAACGCGGGCCAGCCCACGCCGACCGTGGACGTGACGCCGACCCCGGTGACCGCGCGCGGGAGCATCAGAGCGCCTCCAAGGTGGGCGGCTCGGGCAGCACGCCGGGCCGCGCGAAGCACGCCACGGCGTTGTAGCCGCCGAACGCGAGCGAGTTGTTCAGCACGATGTTCGCCACGCCGCCCGGGGCGGTGCGCGCCACATTCGCGACCACGTCGAGATCGCACTCGGGGTCCGGCGTCTCGTAGCCCGCCGTGGGCGGGAACACGCCCGTCTCGAGCGTGAACACGCACCCGACCGCCTCGATCGCGCTCGCCGCGCCCATGCAGTGGCCGATGAGGCTCTTCATGCTGCTGATGGGCACGCGCCGGCCGCCGAACACGTCGTGCATCACCTTCGCCTCGGCCGCGTCGTTGGCGCGCGTGCCGGTGCCGTGCGCGTTCACGAAGTCGATGCTCTCGGGGGTGACGCCGGAGCGCGTGATGGCCTGCCGCATGGCCTCGATGCTGCCCACGGCCTCGGGGTGGGGTCGCGTGATGTGGTAGCCGTCGCAGGTGAGGCCGTAGCCGCCCACCTCGGCGCACGCGGTGGCGCCGCGCCGCACCGCGTGGGCCTCGCTCTCGAGCACGAGCACCGCCGCGCCCTCGCCCACGATGAGCCCCTGGCGGTTCAGGTCGAACGGCTGGCAGCGCTGCTGCGCCATCGCCGCGAGGCGCGCGAAGCCCGAGTACTGGAGCTCCTGGAGGATCTCGGTGGCGCCGGCGAGCACCACGTCGGCGCGGCCCTGGCGGATGAGATCGGCCCCGAAGCCGATCGCGTAGTTGCCCGCCGCGCACGCCGCCGGCAGCGCGATGACCGCGCCCTCGGTGCCGAAGGCGCGCGCGAGGTGGATGGGCAGGAGCGTGGAGCCGTATTTGGGCAGGTGGGCGCGCCGCACCGCCGAGACGCCGCGCGCGATCCACGCGCGGTCGATGTCGCCGAGCACGTCGGCCTCGCCCATCGTGGTGCCGAGCACGACCGAGGTGCGCGGCCCGCCGAGGTGGCTAGGCCGGATGCGCGCGTCCTCGACGGCCATCCGCGCCGCGGCGAGGGCCATCGCCGAGCAGCGCCCCATGCGCCGGGTCTCGGCGGCCGTCAGGTGGTCGCGCGCGTGGAACGCCTTGACCTCGCCGCCGTAGTCGCGCCCGATGCGCGTAGTGTCGAACGACTCCACGCGGGAGATGCCGCTCTTGCCCGCGGCGAGCGCCTCGAAGAACGCGCGCCGCCCGAGGCCGATGGAGCTCACCACGCCGAGGCCGGTGACCAGCACGCGCGCGGGCGCGGCGGGGGAGGGCGCGCTTCGGGTCGGGTCGTCGGCGGTCATCGCCATCGACCTTGGGTCGCCCCTTCAGGGTTCGCTTGCAGGTTCACGACTCCCTCTTAGCCCAACTCGCGCGGCTTGCGTGGCCCGCGTGCCCCCGCGCCGCGCCCTCCCCGGACCGCCCCGGTGACGCGTAAAAATCTACGCGGCGCCGCGAGAATTACGCAGGAACGATGTGCGGTCGGCCGCTTGCGTCAACGCGCTCCGCCAAGTAATGGGAGCGCGTCCGGGCTCTCGTCCCCCGCGCGGGGCGGGACCCCTCCACGGAGCCGCATGATCGACCCCCGACACGTACCGCCGACCTTGGTCGACGCCGTCAACGAGCTCGCGCGCACCAGCGCGCTCGGGTTCACGTTCACGCGGTCCGACGGGTCCGAGCGCCACATGCCGTTCGCCGAGATCCGCGAGGAGGCCCGGAGGCGCGCGTGCCACTTCGCCTCGCGCGGCCTGGTCAAGGGCGACCGGCTCGCCCTCGTGGTGCCCGACCCGGACGAGTTCGTGCTCTCGTTCCTGGGCGCCATCTTCGCGGGCGTCGTGCCTGTGCCCATGGTGCCGCAGCTCTCGTTCAAGAACGTCGAGACCTACCACGACACGGTCGCGCACATCGCGCGCGCCTCCGGCGCCAAGCTGCTGCTCACCACCGAGTCGACCCGCCCCTACGTCGCGCCCGCGGCCGAGCGGGTCGACACGCTCGAGGGTGTGCTCACGTGCGCGGAGCTCTCCGCCCCGATGAGCGGCGAGGTCGACGCGCGCGTCGGCGGGGGCGACGTGTGCTTCCTCCAGTTCACCTCGGGCAGCACCTCGAAGCCGAAGGGCGTCGTCGTCACGCACAACAACCTCGCGTGGAACTCCGAGAGCTTCATGGTGCACGGCCTCGAGAAGGACTCGTCCTTCGACAAGGGCGTGAGCTGGCTGCCGCTCTTCCACGACATGGGCCTCATCGGGTTCGTGATCGGCCCGCTGTTCACGAACATCCCCGTCGTGTTCCTGCCCACGGCGAGCTTCGTGCGCAACCCGCGCCTGTGGCTCGACACCATCCACAAGCACCGCGGCACCATCACGTACGCGCCCAATTTTGCCTACCAGCTCGTCGCCAAGCGCCTGAAGGAGCGCGACGTCGAGGGGTGGGACCTCTCGTGCATGCGGCGCACCGGCTGCGGCGCCGAGCCCATCCAGTCGCGCACCCTGCGCGACTTCGCCGCGAAGCTCGCGCCCGCCGGCTTCGACCCACGCAGCTTCATCCCGTCGTACGGCATGGCCGAGGCCACGCTCGCCGTCACCTTCACGCCCCTCGGCGCGGGCCTCCGCGCCGACCGCATCGACCCGAAGGCTCGCGAGCGCGAGCTCGCCGAGCCGAGCGACGCGCCCGACGCCCACGAGCTCGTCAACTGCGGCCGCCCCTTTCCGGAGCACGAGCTCGCCATCGTCGACGCGGACGGCAAGCGCCTCGGGGACCGGCAAGTGGGCCAGATCGTCACCCGCGGACCGAGCGTGTGCCAGGGCTACTACCAGGAGCCCGAGCTCACCCGCGCCGCCTTCCAGGACGGCTGGCTCCAGACCGGCGACCTCGGCTACGTGGTCGACGGCGAGCTCTACGTGTGCGGGCGCCTGAAGGACCTCATCATCGTGCGCGGCCGCAATTTCTACCCCAACGACCTCGAGTGGGTGGTGAGCGAGCTGCCGGGCGTGCGGCGCGGCAACGTCGTCGCGTTCAGCGTCGACGGGGAGGCGGGCGAGGAGCTCGTCATCTGCGCCGAGGCCTTCCAGAGCGAGGCCAAGGGCCTGCCCGAGGCCATCGCGCAAGCAGTGCTCGCGCACTTCGCCCTCAACGTGTACAAGGTCGTGATCGTGCCCCAGGGCACCCTCCCGCGCACGTCCAGCGGCAAGGCCCAGCGCCGCAAGACGAGGCAGCTCTTCCTCGAGGGGGCGCTCGAGGCGGCACACCGTGTGCAAGCGCCTGGGGAGCCCGCCCCGGCCGCGGCGTCCTGAGCCTCCCCCTCCGTCTGCGCGACCGCCCTCGTCGCGCCTCCGCACCCAGCAGCGAACAAGCCAGAAGGATACGAGAAATGTCGATGAACCGCGTGGAGCTCCTCAAGTTGTTCGAGACGACGGCCGCCGAGGTCGTGGAGAAGGACTTCAAGAACGTTTCCGAGGGAACGGTCATCAGCGAGCTCGGGATCGACTCGCTCGGCATGCTGGAGATCGTGGGCGCCATGGAGCGCAAGCTGAAGATCCAGATCCCCGACGAGTCTCTCGCGGGGCTCCAGACCGTGCGCGACCTGCTCGAGGCCGTCGAGAAGCGCATCACGGCGTAGGTGAAGTCGCCGCGCGCGCGCGGCCACGGTACGAACGACGAAGGGAACGAGACGATGACCGACAACTTGAAAGAAGAGCTGCGCGCCCTGATCAGCGAGATCGCGGAGGTGGACACCATCCCCGACGACGCGCACTTCAAGGACCTCGGCATCGACTCGATGATGGGCGTCGAGATCGTCGCCGCGATCGAGCGCCAGTACCACGTGAAGATCGACGACGCGGAGCTGAAGGAGATCTCCACGCTCAACAAGTCGTACGACCTCGTGCTGGACAAACTCCAGACGCGCGAGACCATGGTCGCGCAGTCGGCCGAGTGACCGCCCCCTCGCACGCCAACGTGGCGCGCGTGCCCGCCGCGTGAGCGGGGCGCTCCGGTCGCGCAGCTCGTCGCTCGACGTGCGCGTGCGCTACGCGGACACCGACCAGGCCGCCGTGGTGCACCACGCCGCCTACCTCGCGTTCCTGGAGGCGGGGCGCATCGAGCATTTTCGCACACACGGCTTCGACTACGCCGCGTTCGAGGCCGCCACGCGCAAGGGCCTCCCGGTCGTCGAGCTCCGCGTCCGGTACGTCGCGCCGGCCCGCTTCGACGACGCGCTGACGGTCGAGACGCGCACGGCGACGGTCACGCGCTTCTCGATGTGGCTCGAGGGCACGGTGCGCCGCGGCGAGGTGGTGCTCGTGGAGTCGAGGGTCCGGATCGCCTGCGTCGACATGGCGACCGAGCGCCCCGCGCGCCTGCCGCGGGAGCTGCTCGACGCCTGCCTCGAGCCGGGCTGGGAGCTGTAGCTCGCCCCTCCCAGCGAGGTCCGCGAGGCCGCTAGAGATCCTCGAGCGTCATCCCGCCGATGAAGTCGATCTTCCCGACGTCGACGCCGTTGTGGCGGAGGATCGCGTACGCCATCGAGGCGTGGAAGTAGAAGTTGGGGAGCGCCATCTCGCGCGCGTAGTGCCCCCCGCGGCAGCCCTTGCCAGGCAGGAACGGGAGCGTGATGAGCCGGTTCTCCGCGGCCTCGAAGTCGGCGGGCGTGAGGGTGCCGAGGTACGCCACGCAGGTCGCGATCCGGGCCTTCGCCTCCGCCCAGGTCTTCTCGGTGTCGGGGTGAACGGGCGGCTCCTTCCCCGCGAGGCGGGAGGCGGGCTGCTTCGCCGCGTCGCACGCCGACTGGATCTGCTTGAGGAGCGGGTACTGGTCGGGCGCGAGGCGCGCGGTGAGGAGGGTGTCGGGGTCGAAGCCCTTGGCCTTCGCGTGGGCCTCGGCCTTGTCGAGCCAACGGCCGAGGTTCTGGAGCAGCTTGGTGAACTGAGGGACGGTCTCTTCGTAGAGCGGCATGG
>CAZHGG010000153.1:0-9521 GCA_964531755.1 uncultured Polyangiaceae bacterium | reverse complement strand
GGCGGCTCGGGCGCGCTGCTGTCGCCGCGAGGGGCCACGCCCGGCGGCAGCGGGTTCTGCGACGGCGCCGGGACCGGCTGGTACGAGGGCGCCGGCGTGAGCCCGCCCCCCGCGGGGTCGGGATCGGAGCTGCAGCCGAAGGCGATCGCCGCCGCCGCAGCCACGTACCCGGCCGTGGCCGCGACCGAGAAGAGGCGGCGACCCCGCGGAGACCTGAGCGCGAACATGAGCCAACCGTACCAGGTCCTGCGCTCTCGCGGTAGGCGCGCTCGGCGGCCTCGCGGCCCCTCCCAGCGCGCGACGGATCGGTGTGGGCGAGCGGGGACCACCTGCCACGCGCTCGCACCCGCTCGCGCAAGACGCGCGGATCTACGCGACGTCACTTGACCTTTTGCCACATGCATCGTTGAACTATGGGCATGGACAACGTGCAGAGACGCCCCCGCTCCACGAGCCGGTTCTCACGGCCGCGCGCGAGCGCGCTCACCCTCGTCGGGGCCGCGCTCGCGGCCACCGTGCTCGGCTCGGGCACGGGCTGCGGCAGCAGCGAAGGCGACACGGGCGAGGCCTGCGTGAGCACCCGCGAGTACTTCACCACGCAGGTGTTCGGGAAGGCCATGGTCACCTGCGCGGGCTGCCACACGCCCGGCGGCCTCGCCGACCAGGCCGGCGCGAAGTTCAAGATGTACCGGGAGACCTACCCCGACTTCGTCACCGCGAACCTGAACGCGATGCGCGAGTTCTCCGAGGTGCAGGTCCGCGACACGCCGCTCATCCTGCTCAAGCCCCTCGGCGAGCGCGGCCACGGCGGCGGCGCCGTGCTCTCGAAGGACTCCGAGGAGTACAAGATCCTGAGCGACTTCGTGGCCGAGCTCCGCGCCGGCGTCGACCGCCAGTGCGACGGCGCCGACCGCCTCCAGGTGCTGAACCTCTCGCTGCGCGAGACCGCCCGCAAGGCGTCCATTCAGCTCGCCGGGCGCGTCCCCACCGACCAAGAGCTCGAGGAGGCCACCTCGGAGGCCGGCTTCGACGCGTTCGTGATCAAGCTCACGCGTGAGGAGCTCTTTTACGATCTCCTCCGCGAGACCTGGAACGACGCCCTCCTCACCGACCGCGGCCTCGACGCGAGCGTCGGCGCGAACTTCGACAACGCGCCGGAGCTCTACAACGACAAGACCCCCGGCTACACCCCCGAGAACCGCGCGCTCGCCACGCTCTCGGTCAGCGAAGAGCCGATGCGCTTCATCGACTTCGTCGTCCGCAACGATCTGCCGTTCTCCGACGTGGTGGCCGGCAACTACGTCGTGGCCAATCCTTACACCGCGCGGCTCTACGGCCTCCCGCACGACAAGCCGGTCGCGGCGGCGAGCTACCTCGAGTGGAAGCGCATCGAGCTGTCGCCGGTGCAGAACTCGGTGGCGAACGGCGTGTCGAAGGTCACCGGGGTGCCCACCTCGGGCATCCTCAGCACGCCAGGCTTCTTGAACCGCTGGGAGACCACCCCCACGAACCGCGGCCGAAAGCGCGCGCGCGTGGTGCTGAAGAACTTCCTCGCGACCGACGTGCTCAAGTTCGCGCAGCGACCGGTGGACTCCACCGCGCTCACCTCGGTGCAGAACCCCACGAGCAACTCGGCCATGTGCTCGGTGTGTCACCGGGTGATGGACCCGGTGGCCGGCGGCTTCCGGGGCTTCGGCGAGCAGGCGCTCTTCCGCTTCGACCCCGCCGACAAGTGGCACGACGACATGCTGCCGCCCGGGTTCAACGGCGCCCAGACACCGCCGCAGAACTACGGCAACGCCATCATGTGGCTCGGCGCGCAGATCCCCAAAGACCCGCGCTTCGGCGTCTCGGTCGCGCAGGTCATGTACAAGGGCATCGTCGGCGACGACCCGCTCTCGTTCCCGCAAGACCGCGCCGCGGCCGACTACGCCGACCGCGTGCAGGCCTTCTCGGTGCAGAACGACTTCTTCGTGAAGGTGGGCGCGGAGTTCACCGCGTCGAACTTCGACCTCCGCCGGCTCGTCCTCGCGCTCGTGCGCAGCCCCTACTACCGCGCCAAGACCGGCGAGCTCGCGAAGGAGGCGCTCCACTCGGGCCTCGGCCAGGGCCGCCTGCTCACACCCGAGGCGCTCGGGCGGAAATACCGCGCCACGACCGGGCTCTACTTCTTCACGGGCGACGCCGCCCGGAAGGACGAGACCCGCGCGCGCGACGGCTACCTCCGCTCCGACCTCTCCAAAGACGCGGAGTGGCGCCTCGTCTACGGCGGCATCGACTCGGCCGACGTCACGCGCCGCACCGACGTGATGAGCCCCATCATGGTCGCGACGAGCCAGTACTCCGGCGCCCTCGTGGCCTGCAAGGCGACGAGCTACGACTTCACGAAGCCCATCGGCGAGCGCCGCCTCTTCCGCTCGGTGGAGCTCAACACCGTGCCCTTCGCGCCGCGCGCCAACGACACGGCGCCGCTCGCGCCCGTGGCCGAGTCGGAGCCGAAGATCCGAAAGAACATCCAAGAGCTCTATTGGCGCCTGCTCGGCGAGACCGTCGACGTCGCCTCGCCGGAGGTGAACCGCGCGTATTCGCTGTTCGTCGACGTGTGGAAAGAGCTCGAAGAGGCCGACCTCAAGGGCAACGGCAACAACAAGGGCATCGGCAACGGCCGCTGCGCCGCCACCACCGACTGGGACAAGGGCGCGCGCTTCGAGCCCGACGCCAACGGCAACATCCGCGCGGTCTTCCCCGAGCTCAAGCCGCGCCCCGACAAGGCCCCGTACGAGGCCGGCATGCGCCTCGACAAAGACGAGAACTTCACCGTGCGCTCTTGGCAGGCCGTCATGACGTACCTTCTTACCGACTACCGCTTCACGCACGAGTGAGGAGCCGCACCATGCAACGCCGAAATTTCCTGAAGGTTGCGGGGCTCGCCGGGATCTCCCTCATGGGCCCCTGGGGGCCGGGCGGCCGCGCGAGCGCCGATCCCGCCGTGTGGGGCGGGCCGTTCCTCCTCCACATGCACGCGAGCGGCGGCTGGGACCCCACCCTCTTCTGCGACGGCAAGCTCACCGCCGAAGGCTCCACTCCCGACTACGAGAACCGCCTCGTCACCGCCGTCGAGGTGGTCAATGGCGTGCCCGTGCCGTCGGCCACCGCGACTGGCAAGTTCCTGCTCACCTCGGGCGGCTTGGCCCTCGAAGATCCGACGCACTTCTTCCAGACCATCGGCCGCGACGTGCTGGTGGTCAACGGCATCGACACGCAGACCAACAGCCACGAGACCGGCGTGCAGGGGCTCGGCTGCGGCCACAACGACGTCGAGCTGCCGGCCATCGCCGCGCTCTTCGCCGGCGCCGTGGCGCTCGAGCGCAAGGTGCCGATGGCGTTCCTGGCGAGCGGCGCCTACAACCGCACGGGCGACGTCATCGCGCCGTCCCGCTTCCCGGGCAACAAGGTCGACCTCCTCACCGATCCGTTCAAGGGCGTGCCCGCGAACGAGAAGGGCCTGCTCACCGAGCTCGGCGCCAAGCGCATCCTCGAGCTGCGCGCCCAGCGCATGGCCGAGCTGCAGGCCAAGTCCACGCTCCCGCGCGAGCGGCGCACCCTCGCCGCGCTCGCCGAGTCGACCCGCAGCGGCGACGCGATCAACCTGCTCAAATCGGTGACCGAGGGCCCCGCGCCCGCGATCGACTCCTTCGTGAACGACCTCGCGCCCGACACCCGCGGCGCGCTCACCGCCGTCACGAACGGCGTCTCCCGGTTCGTCGACCTCGGGCGCCCGCTCGAGACCATCCTGCGGTGCTTCTCCGCCGGGATCTCGATCTCGGCCACGTGGGCGCAGGGCGGCTTCGACACCCACTCTCAGCACGACCAGAACCAGACCTCGGCCCTCGCGTCGTTCGTCGCGCGCCTCCGCTACGTGCACCTCCGCGCCGCGCAGCTCGGCCTGAAGGACAAGCTCTACGTGCTCGTCACCAGCGACTTCGGCCGCACTCCCAAATACAACACGGGCAACGGCAAAGATCACTGGAACGTCACCTCGGCGCTGCTCTCGGGCCCGGGCATCCGCGGCGGCCGCGCGATCGGCAAGACCGACGAGGGCCACAAGGCGCTCAACGTCTCCAAGTCGAACGCCTCCGAGAACGTGCCCGCCTACGATCCGAACGGCACGCGCATCCACCCCTCCCACGTGCACCGCGAGCTGCGCCGCGTGCTGGGCGTCGAGAAGGCCCCGTTCATCGGGCAGTTCGTGCTGCCGTCCACGCACGGCCCGCTCCCGCTGCTGGCGTAGAGGGCTGCGAGAAGCGGCGTCGAACGCGGCACGGAGCGCGTCCTCACGCGGGCGATCGTTGGCGCTCCTTGACGGGGACCGACCGCTCCGTGATCCTCGCGCGAACATGCGAGCGAGCCGCAGGCGAGCGGCGCGCCTATGCCACGCGACCGAAGGGATTACGGCATCGAGATGCAGGACGGCCCAGGCTCGCTGGTTGGCAAGACGATTGGCGCGCGCTACGAGCTGAGAGGTCTGCTCGGGAGGGGTGGGTTCGCGGACGTCTATCGCGCCTGGGACGACTTCAACGACGTCGAGGTGGCGCTCAAGGTCTTGAAGGTGCCAGGACACCTCTCGGAGGCCGCGCAGCAGGAGTTCGTCGCGCGCTTTCGCGACGAGGCCAAGCTCACGCGGAAGGTCTTCAGCGGGATCGCCGGCGTCCGGCAGGTCCTCGACATGGGCGCGGCGGAGCTCGACGGCGGCGTGCGCCCCTGGATGGCGATGGAGCTTCTGGAGGGCGAGACGCTCCACGCCTGGCTGCGGCGCCGGCGGGGCGCGCCCGCGCGGCTCTCGCTCGCCGAGGTGCTCACGCTGCTCCGCCCCGTCTTCGAGACGGTCGGCTTCGCCCACGAGCGCGGCGTCGCGCACCGCGACCTCAAGCCCGCCAACGTCTTCCTCCAGGAGCCCTCGGGCGGCGAGGCCGGGCCCGTCGTCAAGGTGCTCGACTTCGGCATCGCGAAGGTCCTCGAGGACGAGGCGATGGCCTCCGGCGACACGATGACCCAGAGCGTGGTGCAGATGTTCTCCCCTCAGTACGGGGCGCCCGAGCAGTTCGCTGGCAAGAAGACGGGCAAGTACACCGATGTGTTCTCGCTCGGGCTGATGGTGACCGAGCTCCTCACGGATCACGCGCCGCTCTCGGAGAGCGGGGACCGCGCGGAGTGCATGGCCGCCGCGCTCGACAAACGTCAGCGACCGACCCCGGCGGCGCTGGGCGTGGCGGTGCCGCAGGCCGTCGAGGCCGTGCTCGCGCGGGCCGTGGCGTTCAAGGAGGCCGACCGGCAGGGGGACGCGCTCGAGCTCCTCCGCGAGCTCGAGTCCGCTCGCGGCATCGCAGCCTCCCCGGACGCGTCGAGCCCGAAGGACCTCGCGGAGCCCGGCGGAGTGGCCACGAGCTTCGCCGAGCGACTGCCCACGTTCTCCGCGACGGAGCAGGCGGCGCCCGCCCCGGTCGCAGCGCCTGCCGTGGGCGCGACCTCGGCGGAGCCCGCTCCGCTCCCGCCGGTCCCCAGGGTCGTCGCCGTTCCGCTCGCGGGTCGCCCCGCGTGGAAGACACCGCTCTCGGTCGCGGCGGGGCTGCTCGTGCTCGGGGGGCTCGCCGCCGGGGGAGCGGCGTTTCATACGCAACAGCACGCCACCCCGAAGCTCTGCCCCGCGGGGCCGAAGATGCTCGCGCAGCTCCGCGCGCCGCTCCAGGTCGACGCGTACGTCACGCGGGGGACGCCCAAGCTCGACGCCTTCGCCGCCGAGGTGACGCGGCTGCTCGAGGCCTACAAGAGAGCCTCCAACGGGCGCTTCGCGTACCGCATCGTCGAGGCGAAGGACGACGCCTCCAGGGCCGCCGCCAAGGAGGCCGGGCTCCTCGAGCAGACCTTCGGCGAGGCGACCGGCAGCGATAGCCAAGGAGCGATCTTGCGCAAGGGCTTCTCGGGGATGGTGCTCACCTACGGCGCCGAGAAGGAGACCATCAAGTCCATCTCGCCCGAGTCCGCCGAGGGGCTCGAGTTCTGGCTCATCAACAAGGTGCGTGAGCTCCGGGCCAAGGCGGACGGCCAGTCGTACAAGCTCGGTCTCGTGACTGGGCACCACGAGCTCGCCATCTCCGAGCCAAACCTGGTCGCGGCGGCCAGCGGCAATCCGAACCTGAAGCAGATCATCGCGCAGAACTTCCCCTTTTATTCGTTCCGCGACGTGGACGTGTCGGCCAGCGAGGTCGATCCGGAGCTCCAGGGGCTCCTCGTGACTCAGCCCGCCTCGGACTACACCGCCGTCGAGCTCGAGCGCCTGGACGCCTTCCTCATGCGCGGGCGCTCGCTGGCGATCCTCGTCAGCGCCGCCAACGCGAAGGCGGGAGATCCGGAGATGGGGATCACGCTCTCGACGCACGGCCTCGAGCGGCTGCTCGCGGGATATGGCATCACGCTCCACAAGGATCTCCTGCTCGACGCCGATGCGAGCTTCTCGGTGAAAGCGATGGGCAAGGACGGGACCTTCGACCTGCGATTTCCCTTCGTCCCCCTCGTGAAGGGGGACGCCCTGAAAGATCCGCCCGGCCTCGGCGATCGGGTCGCCGCGCTGGACGCTCGGAGCCCCCCGTTCTTCCGGTTGTCCGAGGTCGCGTTCCCCTTTCCCTCGTCGCTGGACGTCGACCCTTCCATCCAGGCAGGGGCCCGCGCTCGGGTGCTCGCGCGCACCTCCGCCAAGACCTCGCGCCTCACGGACGCGACGATCGCGCTCGCTCCCTTCACCCCGCGAGCCCCGTCACCCGCCTCGCCCACATCCGGCCCCGCCACGCTCGCCGTGTCGCTCGAGGGGTCGATCACGAGCGCCTTCGGGCGGGGAAAGACCGCCGGGAGCGCGCGCGTGCTCGTCTTCTCGTCGAGCCAATTCCTGGCGAACCCCTTCGCGCGCGCGGGCAACCCGTCCGGGCTCGGGGCGGTCGGTGGCGACGCCGGCGCCGTCAAGGACCCGAACGCCCAGGCCGCGCTCCAGCTCGCGAGCCAATACGCGCAGACCCAGCTCACGAGCACGATCCTCGCGTTCAAGAACACGCTCGACTGGATGGTCATGGACGAGGACCTCGCGGAGTGCGCCCTGCCCGTTGGCGCCAAGAAGAACTAGGGCGGAGCGCCCCGAGGCGAACACGTTGCCTGCCATCCTCCCCGTCGTGCTCTATCACGGCGCCAGCGCGTGGAGCGCCCCGCGCAGCCTCGAAGAGCTCTACGACCTCGACGACGAAGCCTCCGCGGCCGCGGGCGCGCACCTGCTCCGAATGCGCTTCGTGCTCGACGATCTCACCCAGGAGACCGACGACGATCTCCGCGCGCGCGCCATGACCGCCCTCGCGCGCTTGGTCGTCGGCTGCCTGCGCCACGCGCGGAGCCCGGAGGCGTTCGTCCGCGAGCTCGGCGCCTGGTCGGACGTGGCGCTCGAGGTCCTCGCCACTCCGAACGGCGCCGCGGCCCTGGGAATCGTCTGGCGGTATGTCATCATGGTGCATCCCGGTGAGCCCGAGGTCGTCCTCCGACAGCTCGCCGGCGTGTTGAAGGAGGAGCGCGTGAAAGAGACCCTCATGACCGCAGGCGAGATTCTCATGCAGCGCGGAGAAGCGCGCGGAGAGGCGCGCGGAGAGGCGCGCGGAGAGCGACGCCTGCTGCAGAAGCTGCTCACCCTCCGCTTCGGGCCGCTGCCCGCCGGCGCGCTCGCGCGGCTCGAGGCCGCCGACGTGACGACACTCGATGGCTGGGGTGACCGCGTGCTCACCGCCGCGACCCTCGAGGAGGTCTTCGCGAGCCCGTCATAGGGAGCGCCGCTGTCGGCAGACCCGCGAGCGCGCTGCCCGACGCGCTTGCGGCTCGCGCCCCCGATCGGAGCGGCTATCGGTCGAGCAGGACCGCGTCGGAGGGAGGGCGCGCGCTCGTCGATCGCATGGGCGATCGAGGCGCTCGGCCAGGAGCGGGGTTCGGTCGAGAGGCGGCGAGCACGAGCAACAGAAGGCCGGACATCCTCGAACAGGGCGGCTCGTTGAGTGACGGCGCCGGTGGCAGGTGAGTTTCTGGTTGACCAGGTAGGATAAGCAGCTACATAAGCGCCCACCCAGGAGGCCTCCCACCATGCGTACGTCGATCTTCGCGCTCGCCGCCGTCTTCTCCGTCTCGATGCTCGCCGCCTGCGCGGCCGACACCTCCGTCTCCGAGGACGGCGTCGACGAGGAGGTCGCTGGCGAGACCGAGGACGCCCTCTCGGTCAACGGCAACTACGGCTTCTACGTGGTGACCCGCCGCGACCAGCGCCGGTGCGTCTCGCCGCTCTGCGGCGGCGTGTTCGTGAAGCGCGCGAACCGGCCGCTCACGACCTGCGCCGACGGCACCCGCCAGGCGGAGTGCTACATCGGCAGCTACGACTTCCGCGCCACGGGCCTCGACTCGGACGAGCAGGCCGACTTCCGCGGCGTCTTCGAGGCGAGCCACGCCGTCGTGCGCGCCACCATGGTCGCGACCACGTTCAACGGCCAGCGCGTCGGCAAGCTCCGCGTCGCCGAGGCGTGGAAGGGCGCGGCCGAGGCCACAGTCACCGGCACGTTCTTCCGCGCGGCCGACAACGGCATTCGCTGCATCAAGGCGCCCTGCCCCACCACCACGGCCTACACGCTCAACTCGAGCGACCAGCAGAACGTCATCCGCGTCGGCATCGACTCCGTCGGCGCCTCGCGCGACGAGATCGCCGCGGCGCGCACCGCGCTCGCGACCCGCGAAGGCATCCTCGTGGCCGGTGGGATCGCCATCCCGCGGTGCCTCCCCACCGCGACCAACTGCGGCCCCTTCCTCACCGCCGAGGACTTCTACCTCCGCGTGAAGCACCAGGCCGGCCCCGCCGCCTGCGGCGGCATCGCGGGCCTCGGGTGCAAGGCGGGCGAGTATTGCTCCTACGCCCCGAGCGCGCAGTGCGGCGCGGCCGATCAGATGGGCACCTGCGCGCGGCGCCCCGAGATCTGCACCAAGGAGTACCGCCCGGTCTGCGGCTGCAACGACCAGACCTACGGCAACGCGTGCATGGCGGCCGCGGCCGGCGTCTCGGTCGCGCACGAGGGCGCCTGTGTGACGGGCCCCACCCCGGGCGCGTGCGGCGTCCGTGGCGGTGTCCAGTGCAAGGCGGACGAGTTCTGCTCTTTCTCCTTGGCCGCCCAGTGCGGCGCGGCCGATCACCCCGGCGCCTGCGCGAAGCGCCCCGAGGCGTGCATTCAGGTGGTCCAGCCGGTCTGCGGCTGCGACGGCCGCACCTACGGCAACGCGTGCACGGCGGCGAGCGCCGGTGTGTCGGTCGCGAGCGACGGCGCCTGCGCGAAGTGACGAGCTAGGGCCGAAGCAGCTCACGTCGTGCGGGGCTCGTGCGCGCGCGCGCTTGGCGGCCGCCCCGAGCGCCGCGCGAGCGCGCCCCGCGGGCGGCGAGGGCCGTGAGCAGCGCGGCGAGC
>CAZHGG010000152.1:0-9607 GCA_964531755.1 uncultured Polyangiaceae bacterium | reverse complement strand
ACGCTCGCGTCCGGGCCCGCCTCCACGCTCGCGTCCGGGCCCGCCTCCACGCTCGTGTCCGGGCCCGCCTCCACGCTCGTGTCCGGGCCCGGGTCGGGGGGTGCGTCGGGGACCCCCACCGAAACGTCGGCCACGGGCGAGGCCGCGCCGGTGTCCGCGGCGGCGTCCTCGTCCGGGCCCGGGGCGACGCCGGCGTCACACGCCGCGAAGACGAGGGTGGAGATCCCCAAGGCGGCAAGCAGCGAGGCGCCGAGGCGCAGGCGTTTCATGGAGTCTCACTTTGCCACACGAACGGCGAACGGGCAGCGGGAGACTGCGACGTCGACTTCGGCTCGGGTCCCATGGCAGCGCGCGCACGCCCGCGCTCGACCCCCGTGGGCGACCGTCGGCCCTCGTGGGCGGCGCGAGGAGCGCGTGCGGACCCGACGGTTCTCGGCTATGCTCCCGCGCACGCGGGCGCGACCCACGCGCCGCGCTCCCCCGAGGAAACGCATGAAGACGCCCGTCGCTCTCCGCCCCGTCGCCGCCTCCGTGTGTGTCGCGTTGCTCGCCGCGCTCTCCGCGGGCCTGCCGGGGTGCGGCGCCGCCGCGACCGACGACCCCGCGGGCAGCGAGGACGCCATCTCGAAGAAGCCGCCCCAGTACGTGCTGCTCGCCTTCGACGGCTCCTACGCGAACGCGTTCTGGGCCGAGTCGCGCGAGTTCGCGCAGGAGGCGAAGCGCAAGGGCGCGCCGCTGAAGTTCACCTATTTCATCAACGCTTCCTACTACTTGCCGAAGGCCGCGGGGCAGTCGTACGCGCCGCCGCAGCACCCGCGCGGGGCCTCGGCGATCGGGTGGGGCGGCACCGACGCCGACGTGGCCAAGCGCATCGAGCAGACCAACCTGGCCTTCCAAGAGGGCCACGAGATCGGCTCGCACACCGTGGGCCACTGGGACGGCTCCACCTGGAGCGCGGCCGAGTGGGAGAGCGAGTTCTCGCAGTGGGACAAGCTCCTCTTCGAGACGCCCCACCCCGGCGCGCCGCCCTTCGCGTTCACCGCGAAGGACTCGGTCGGCTTCCGCGCGCCGCAGCTCGGCCACAGCCCCGGGCTCTACCCCACGCTGCGCGAGCACGGCTACACCTACGACACCAGCAAGAGCGCGGCCTCGAGCCACTGGCCCGAGAAGGTCAACGGCGTCTGGGACATGGCGCTGGCCCAGCTCCGCATCATCGGCTCGGGCAAGCGCACCCTGTCGATGGACTACAACTTCTACGTGGCGGACTCCGCGGCGGCGCCCGACGCGGGGAACTTCGCGACCTACAAGAAGCGAATGCTCGACACGTACCGCGCGTACTTCAACGCGAACTACACGGGCAACCGCGCGCCGGTGCACATCGGCCACCACTTCTCGAAGTGGAACGGCGGCGCGTATTGGGAGGCGATGAAGGAGTTCGCGCTCGAGGTGTGCGGCAAGCCGAACGTGAAGTGCACCACCTACAAAGAGCTCGTCACTTTCCTGAACGCCCGCACGCCGCAGGAGCTCGCGGACTACAAGAACGCCGCGTTCTTCCCCGAGGGCGACACCGACAACGCGGACGGCGCGTACGTCGGGGACGTCTCGGGGGCGCACGACGAGGCCTCGCCCACGCCGTGACCTCAGCGCCCCGAGGGGCACGCGGATAGGCGTTGCCGTCGATAGGCGTTGCCGTCGGCGTGCGCCCGCCGCGCGGCTCGGAACGTCGTGGTCCAGCCGAGCGCGCGACGCCGGGACCGCTCACGACCGTTGCGCGGACCCCGGCCTCATGCGGACGTTGAGCGTCGGTCGCGCCAAATGAGCTAGGCTTGTCGACGCATGACGCGACGGGGCGAAGCGGGAGGCGTGCTCACTTCGAGTCACACCGGATCGACGGGGGCTGGAGCGCCGGGGCGCGATCGACTCGTCTTCGTCTGGGACGGGGGCGCGACCAGCGTCGCGCTCGAGCCGGGGCGGGCGATCCACGTCGGGCGCTCGCGGAGCGCCACAGTGCAGATCGAGCACGCCTCACTCTCGCGCGAACACGCGACGTTCACCTTCGACGGAGCGCAGCTCTTCGTCGTCGATCGTGACAGTCGCAACGGCACGCACGTCGGCGGGGCCCGCATCGAGAGCCGCAGCGCCGCTCCGGTGGAGCCGGGGGGGCAGGTCCTGCTTGGGGACGTCCTCGTGGCCTATCAGGCTGCGAGCGGGCGTCCGTGTCCTGCGCGAGCCGCGTGGACCGACGTCGAGCGGTGCCTTCCGCTCGTGGCGCGCGGCACGATCAGCATCCTGGTGCTTGGCGAAACCGGCGTGGGCAAGGAGGTCATGGCGACCACGATCCATCGCCTGTCCCCGAGGGCCAGCGGCCCCTTCGTCGGCATTCACTGCGCCGCGCTGCCGGAGAGCCTCGTCGAGGCCGAGCTCTTCGGATACGAGCGCGGCGCGTTCACAGGAGCCGTCACCACCAAGGCCGGCCTGCTCGAGTCCGCGCATGGCGGGACCGCTTTCCTCGACGAGATCACCGAGGTGCCGCTGTCCACGCAAGCGAAGCTCCTACGAGTCGTCGAGACCAAGTCGGTGACGCGCCTCGGCGCGCTGCGCCCGCGCGAGATCGACGTCCGCTTCGTGGCGGCGGCGAACAAAGACATCGACGCGCTGCTCGCTGCAGGCAACTTTCGAGACGATCTCTACTATCGCCTCGCGGGCTTCACGCTCCACGTTCCCGCGCTTCGAGCGCGAGTGGGCGAGATAGGACGGCTCGCCTCCGAGTTCGCGTGCGAGGCGAGCCGATCGCTCGGCCGCGCCCCGCCTCGGATCACACGCGAGGCGCTTGGCTGCCTCGAGCGGTACCCGTGGCCAGGGAACGTGCGCGAGCTGAAGAACGCCATCGAGTGCGCGGTGCTGCTCTGCCCCGGCGAGTCCATCGGGCCCGAGCACTTGCCCGCCCGTGTGATGAAGCGCGCGCAGGCCGCGCCGACCGGGACGCGGGCGGCAGGCTCGCTCCACGAGGAGGTCCAGGAGCTCGAACGCGCTCGCATCCTGGAGGCGCTCGAGAGGACGGGCGGCAACCAGAGCCGCGCCGCGCGCGAGCTCGGCATCTCACGTCGCCTGCTCCTCGAGCGCCTCGACGCGTACGGCGCGCCTCGCCCTCGCAAGGGCGCGGCGATCGGGACGAAGACGTGACCGCCCTCCGGCGGCTCGACCGCTATCTGCTCGGCGAGCGCATCGGCTCGGGTGGCATGGGCAACGTGCTCTGTGCGCTCCAGACGGGCCCGCTCGGCTTCGGGCGCCCGGTGGCCGTCAAGGAGCTTCATCCGCACCTCGCGCGCGACGCGGACTTCGTCGCGATGTTGCTCGACGAGGCGCGTATTCAGGGGTCACTCGACCACCCCAACCTCGTCCCGGTGCTCGACGTCATCGCGCAGGGAGGCGAGGTCTTTCTGGTCCTCGCGCTCGTCCAGGGCCTCTCGCTCGCCGAGCTGGGACGGTGCCTTCGCGAGAGCGGAAAGCAGGTGCCCGAGCCCGTAGCTGTCGCCATGCTCGTCGACGTCCTCGAGGGCCTCCACGCCGCACATGGCCTGCTCGGTCCCGACGGGGCGTGTCTGGGTGTCGTCCACCGCGACGTGTCCCCCCACAACGTGTTGGTGGGGGCGGATGGTGTCTCGCGCGTCTTCGACTTCGGCGTCGCCAAGGCCGTCGCGCGCCGACAGGCCACGCACACGGGGCAGCTCAAGGGCAAGCCGAGCTACATGTCGCCAGAGCAGCTTGACGGAGCCGCCGTCGACGCGCGCTCCGATGTCTTCTCTGCGGCGATCGTGCTGGTCGAGCTCCTCATGGGGCGGCGAATATCTGAGAACGAGCCGAACAGCGCCCGAGCCTGGCAGGGGGCGTCACTCGCCGATCCGCGGAAGCTCCTCGCGACCGCAGGGATCGTCGGCCCCCTCGCGGAGCCGCTCGCGGCGTGCCTCGCGCTCGAGGTCGCTGCTCGGCCCACCTCGGCGCGCGAGGCCGGCGTACGGCTGGCGCGCGCCGTTCCTCCCGCGACGCGTGGCGAAATCGCGACCTTCCTCGAGGGGGTCGCGCCCGATCTCCTCTCTGCGTCGCAGTCAGCGGTCCACCGCCTGCGCGAAGCCGCGGCCGTGCACGGGGAGACGGGGCCGACGCAGCCCGCGTCGCCCTCGCCTCGCCGTTCCGTCGTCGCGGCCCAGTCTGCGAAGACCGAGGGATTGGACGTGCGCGAAGAGGCGGTCCGCGAGACCATCGCGACGGGGGCGATGGACGTCCCGACGCCTTCGCGAACCAGCGCACGATGGCCCCTCGTCGCGCTCGCCGTCGCGCTCGGCTTCGGCGGTTTTTTCTGCGGGAAGACCAGCACATCGCCCGGGCCGCCCCATCGAGAGACCGCATCGACAAAGGGCGCAGATCGCGAGCCGGTGACCAACACACCTCCGCCGCGCGCTGTGCCCGAGGCGTTGGCATCAGTGGCTCCGAGCGCCGTCGCCCCGCTGCCCACGGCGCCCGCCGTGCCGAGCTCCCGGGGAGGCGTGATGGAGCGTATGCCCGCGACGGCGCCCGTGGCCGTCCACCGCGCGTCCCCCTCCGCCGTTCACCCGGTCGTTCGCCCCAACGGAGCGCGAGGCGGGTCCGCGTGTGAGCCGCCGTACCTCGTGGACACGAACGGCGTTCGCGTCTTCAAGCCGGAGTGCCTTTGACCCGCGCATCCCATCCCATCCAACCCCGTCGCGCGCGTCGCGCGTCGCGCGTCGCGCTCGCGACAGCGACCTCGATGGCGCTTGGCGTGCTGGGCGTCGGGACAGCGCGTGGGGACGAGCTCGACGTGAAGCGAAGGTGCGCGGGAGCTCACGAGCAGACCCAGCGTTTGCGTCTCGTCGGGAAGCTGCGCGAGGCCCGCGCGTCGGCGATCACCTGCGCACAGGAGGTTTGCCCCAGCCTCGTTCGTGTCGAGTGCGCGACGCTCCTGGAGGAGCTCGAAGCGACGGTGCCCAGCCTGCTCGTCGAGGCGCGCGAGCCGAGTGGCACGCGCCTCTCGGACGTGTCGGTGTCGATCGACGGCGTCCCTGCGAGCGAGGTCCGCGACGGCAAGCCCGTGGCGCTCGATCCTGGCGACCACGTGGTGCGCGTGGCTGCCGCGGATGGGCGCGGCGTCGAGGTGCGCGTGGCGTTGCTCGAGGGCGAGGTCCGGCGCCGGATCGTCCTCCACCTTCCGCCGGCCGCGCCGCGACCGCTCGTCAATCCCGGACCCGTTCGGCCTCCGAGCCAGCGCGCGCACGAGGCTTCGGTCGCCTCGCCTCGCGTGCCGAAGGCTTGGTGGCCGGTGTACGCGCTTGGAGGTGTGGGCGTTGGCGGCCTGGGGACCTTCGCGATCTTCGGCCTAAGCGGCTATCGGGAGCAGATTACGCTCGAGTCCACATGTGCGCCCGCGTGCGCTCCCGGTAGCGACACGGCCATGCGCCGCAACTACCTCGTGGCCGACATCGGCCTCGCGGTCTCCGTTGTGGCGCTCGTGGGCGCGGTGTGGTTTGCGCTGCGCAGCGACGGCGCTCCGCGCGTTCCCGCGGCGCGGTGAGGCTCACTCGCCCGCGCGGCACTCGACTCATTCGCACTCACTTGAGGTTGCACGACGAGAGCGGCTTCCACGTGGGTAGCGGCCCACTCGCGCCCGCATCGATCTGCGCGGTCCCGTCGAGCGAGTTCTTCGCGATCCCCACGAGGCCTCCAACCGACGCGGTCCACGACTTGCCGCTCGCGCCGGTCTTGTCGAAGAGGAACACGGTGCCCTGACCTGCGCTCGTCGCGCGGGTCACCGAGTAGCTCCGGACGTCGGCGACCCCCTCGCGGAGCTGCACGAAGAACGGCGCGTGGTGGGCCCAAGCAGGCCGCTTGTCCGCTTCCCACCAGTACGAAATACGCTGCCCGAGGACGATGCCCGGACCGCACTTGTCGTGAAGGCGAAGGGTCGAGGCCGGCGCCCCTCCAGAGCCGGCGCGCACGCCGTCGAGGTAGAGCGCGCTCCCGCTCGTGTTGATCTGGAAACTGAGCAGGTGCTTGCCGGGCTTGAAGGTCACCTCGATCGTGGTCGACATGAACCCACCCACCTGCAGCACGCCGGGACGATCCACGGAGACGGTGAGCGCCTGCGCGTTGCAGTCGCCCCCGATGACCGCGATGTTCCCCTTCTCGGTGAGCGATTCCCAGTCGAAGCCGACGTCGAACCCGAGCCCGGCCGGATAGTCCCGCAGGACGCGGGTGTCCTCGCAGAACTCGACGTCACCGCACAAGTTCATAATCTGGTTATACGTCTCCGCGCACCAGCCCTCGGTCTGCGTGGCGAGCCAGGCCTCGGCAGCGGAGGCCTCCCGGTCGACGCAGGTGTTGCTTCGACAGACGCGTGTGGCGCCGCAGGCCTGACCGCAGCCGCCGCAGTGGGCGTCCGAGCGCGCCACGTCAACCTCGCAGCCGTCGTCGGCGAGGCCGTTGCAGTTCCCAAAGCCGTTCTCGCAGGTGCCGGTGGCACACTTGCCTTCGGGGGAACACGTCGGGCTCCCGTGGGCGACCGCACAAGGTGTGCACGCCAGCTCCCCGCAGCCGACCTCGGGTGAACGCTTCGACACGCAGGCCGCCCCGCAGCGCTTGGTGTCGCCGACGCATCGCGGCTCGGTCGCGGGCGGTGTGGTGCTGGAGGGGCCCGGGCCCACCGGAGCGGGCGGCGAGGGCGAGGTGGTCGAACAGCCGCCGAGCGCGACCGCAGCGAGCAGGGAAAGGAAGCTCGGCGAGCGCGACAGAGCGGTCGATTTCATAAGCGATCTCATGGGCAGGGGGTGTCCGGGCTAGAAATGACGCCTGTGTCGAAGACGCCGTCGTTGTCACCGAACGCTTCGTCGACGAGCTGGATACCGTCGAAGGCGCGACTGGTCAGAAACTGCGCGACCGTGTCGGCGTCGACAGGCCAGTAGGTGCGCGGCGAGAACGCCCTCACGTAGCGGGCGGTCCGTGAGACGCGGAGCGGGCCGATCACCATCGCGCTCGCCTCGAACGAGGGGTAGCCTGCGGGGCGCCCGAGCGCCGCGGCCGAACCCACGACGACCTCGTTCGTGTTGGCGGCTTGCGCGACGACGGCGCCGTCGACATAGAGTGTCGCGACGCCGCCACGCCTCACGCCCGCCACGTGGTGCCAGCGCTGGTCGGCCGGAAGGGACCCCTCGAGCCCAATTTCCTGCGAAGGCGTCGATCGCGTCACGTCGAAGCGCAGCGTCCCGCCGTCGTCCCGCAGCACGATCGCGCTCACGAGGCTGACCTCGTTCGACGTGAAGAGCGAGTGGCCGTTCGAGGTGAATTCGGCGTGCCTCTTGAGCCAGACCTCCACCGTGAAGTCGCCCCTGCCGAAGCCCATTCCTGCCGTAGGGATGGACACGTGGGCCGCGGCGCTCGTGAGCTTGATGGCCTGACAACGGGGAACACACTCGCCTTGCTCGCATCGGGGAGTCTCGAATCCACACGAGAGGACGCAGCTCCCACAGAACTGCGCGCTCTCGCGCGTGTCGACCTCGCAGCCGTCGTCGGCGCGGCCGTTGCAGTTGGCCCAGCCGTTCTCGCACGGTCCTATGGCGCACGCGCCGCCCACGCAGATCGCCTCGGCGTGTCCAGCGCGACAAGGCTCACACGCCACCGCGCCGCACCCGGTGGCGGGTTGGCCGACGGAGACGCAGGCACCCGCGCACGCTTTGGTGCCTGGCGGGCACCTCGGATCGACCGGGGACGGTACGTCGGCCCCCGCGTCCTCGACGTAGGCGCTCGAGAGGTCGGCGGCCGACGGCGCGAGCAGCGAGCACGCGCCGGCCCCCAGCGCGATCGTGGCGATCGTGACGCGTACGGCCCACGACCCACGTCGCAAGGCCATGGCGGCCGATGTTACTCCCCCTGACACAAGACGAGGGTACCACGGGGCCCCGAGAGGACGGGCAACGGAACGAGGACCTTTCGCGTTGCGCGCGAGATGCGCAGGTTGTGGCGGCTGGTGGCAGGGGAAGCGGGCGGAGCGACACGGCGTGTGTGTGGGTTGCGAGGGACGTACCCGCCCACAGGCTTCACGCGAGGGCGTCAAGATCGCGAGTCGCAAGTGCGCGCGATGCATTGGCACGATCAATGCTGTGCACGGGGACGATCAACAGCGCGTCAAAGACTTTGTCGGCTTATCATTTGATGAGAGAGGGGGGGGCATGGGGCGAGTATTCGAGATTCGTGAAGTGGTACCAGGAGAAGCTGGCGGGGGGGGCGGAGGGTTCGCCGGCTGTTTCACGATGTTCGCACTATTGGTGGCCGTGTTCGGTGTTGGTCGGTGTCTTGGGTGCGACTGGGCCAAGAGCACAGCCGAAAAGTCGATCGGCAAGGAGCTCGGGTGGGGGGTCGAGGCCGACCTCGACATTGGTCGGTATCAATTTGTCTGCCCGCCTGGAGGTACTCCTGGCGAAGTGTATGGAACCGAAATCTATGATGCGAAGTCTTCGATCTGCGGAGCAGCCGTTCATTCTGGTGCGATCACGCTAGAGACGGGAGGAGGCGTGAGTATTGAGGTTCTCGAGAAGGTTGGGACGGTCTTCGCTGGATCGTCGAGGAATGGTGTCACGAGCCGCGACGGCAAATACTCGCTCGATCGGAGGAAAAGCCATAGTAAGGCGGATGCAGGGCCGCCAGATTGGAAAGACAAGGTTTTCGTTATTGTTCGATGACGTAGCCGGGAAGGACTCAACAAATGTTGTGTGCCATCCACCCTTCCATCGCGACATTCTATCCCACCTTCCAGCCTGCCCGTTGGATGATAGCCGCAGCTCAGCGGCGCTGAACCATGTGAACTTGGCCAGTTAAAGTCATTTGGATCGCTCTCAAAGTGGAAGGGCTCCGACGGTAGCCGCGAGCGTGCCCCCATGTTTCCCTACGAGGTTATTGTGCGCCAAGACGCGATCGATTCGAGTAACCACAAATCTCCTCCTGATTCACCTGCTCCCGTCGGGGTCGCGCCGAGGCACGGCTTCGTTCGCGGCCTCTTCGACGTTTCCCTCACGACCTTCGTTACGACACGAGTGTTGAAGGTGCTCTACGTGCTCTTTCTCGTGTCGACCGCTGTCGAGCTCGCGGCCGGGATGGTCTCGGGCGCCCTGCAAGTAGCGGCGGTCGTCGCGCTTGATGGCGAGTTTGTGACGGCTCTGCCCGGAGTGTTCCTTATGGGAGTCACGCCGATCGTGACCTTCCTTTTGCTCATCCTCGGGCGCGTGGGGTTCGAATGCACCGCTGTGTTCTTCCGCATCGCCGAACATCTGGGGGAGATCGATCGGAAGACCCGGGAACCCTCGTAGGCTGGCGGACGCAAGATGAGCACGAGTTCTAGCAGGCGTGAAAGCATGGCTCCGCGCTGCGCGACGTCTCGACCCGACGGCGCGCTGCCCCCCGTAGACGGGGCTCCGTTCTGCGCGAGTTCGGGAGAGCACAGCGCGATGCGGTGACGGTCTACGGGCACCGCGGCGTCTCCTGCGAACAGTGACCCATCAGCGACACCGGGATGACGCGCGCCTCGCCGGCTCGGAGCCTTCGT
>CAZHGG010000151.1:7774-9638 GCA_964531755.1 uncultured Polyangiaceae bacterium | reverse complement strand
GCTCCCCCCGCGGCGACGGGCCGTCCCACGCGCAGGCGGCGCGCCGCGCGAGCCCGCCGCTCGGCTCGTCTGAGGGCCCGCTCACGCCGCGCGCCGACCCGCTACATCACGTCGAACGGGTAGCCCCCGTCGACGTAGGCGCGCTCGGCGATGCTCTTGCGGAGCTCGTCGTCATTCTCCTCGAGCTCGGCGACGCACGCGGCGAGGCGACGCCGCGCCGACGCGACGAACATCCGGGTCATGTCGAGCTCGCGCTTGCTGCCCTCGAGGCCGCGCCGCTCGAGCGCGCGGCTCGTGCGCGAGAGCACCGCGGCGATCGCGTAGAGATCGATGGTCATGTCGGCCGCGCGCTTCTGCGGGAACTGCATCTCGTGCACCATCCTGCCGTGGCGACGGATCGTGCGATCGGCGTGCTTCGCGAGGAGCGTCGCGTACTCGCCGAGCACGTCGCCCTCGGCCTCGAGCTCGGGGTGGATGTGGGAGAGCCGCTCGCGGGTGAGCGCCGAGCGCGCCTTCCGCATGGCGAACTCGCTCAGCAGCCCGAAGCCCTTGATGGGCTCGCGCACGGCCTTCGCGACCTCGGAGAGCTCGCGCCCAGGGCCCTGCATGCCCGAGAGCGCGATGAAGCAGCGGAGGATCTCGTTGGTGCCCTCGAAGATGAGGTTGATGCGGGCGTCGCGGTAGATGCGCTCGTACGGGTACGACTGCATGTAGCCTGCACCCGCCGCGATCTGCAGGGCCTCGTTCGCCACGCGGTCCAGGGTCTCGGAGCCGAACACCTTGCACACGGCGCTCTCCACCGAGTGATCGCCCGGGCGCGCGTCGACCGTGCCGGTCGTGAGGTAGGTCATGCTCTCGAGCGCGAAGGTCTCGGCGACCATCCGCGCGATCTTGTCCTTGATGAGGCCGAAGCCGCCGATCGGTCGGCCGAACGCCTTGCGCTCCTCCGCGCGCTCGACCGCGAGCCGCAAGAGGCGCTTCGACGCGCCCACGCAGCCGGACGCGAGGCTCAGGCGCCCGCGGTTCAGGATCTCCATCGCGACCTTGAAGCCTCGCCCCACCTCTCCGAGCACCGCCGACTCGTGCACGCGCACGTCGTCGAGCGTGACGGAGGTGGTCGAGCTGCCGCGGATGCCGAGCTTCTTCTCGTTCTTACCGCTGGTCACGCCGGGGCCGCGCTCGACGAGGAACGCGGTGAGGCGCGGCTTCGCGCCGTACTCCGCGGGCGAGGTGCGCGCGAACACGGTGAAGAGGTCGGCCACGCCGCCGTTCGAGGTCCATATCTTGGTGCCGTTCAGCACGTACGAGTCGCCGTCTCTCACGGCCGAGGTCTGGATCGCGCTCGCGTCGCTGCCGGCCCCGGGCTCGGTGAGCGCGAAGGCGGCGAGCGTGTCGCCCGACACGAGCCGCGGCAGGTACGTGGCCCGCTGCTGCTCGGTGCCGAAGAGCACGAGCCCCATCGTGCCGAGCGACGAGTGGGCGCCCACGGTGACGCCCAGCGAGGCGTCGATGCCCGCGAGCTCCTGGATCACCCGCGCGTACGCGGTCTGCGAGAGCCCCGCCCCGCCGTACTTCTTGGGCACCAACATGCCGAAGAGCCCGAGCTCGCCGAGGCCGCGCAGCACCTCCGCGGGGATCTCCTCGTCGCGATCCATGGCCGCCGAGTCGACGTGCTTCGCCGCGTAGCGTCGCAGGCTCGCCGTGAGCGCGTGCACGAGGTCGACCTCGGCCTGGGCGGGCTCGGGCCACGGAAAGACGAGGTTCTCGGCCACGTCTCCGAAGTAGAGGGCCTTGGCGAACGACTCATCGGGGCTCATGAAAGCGACCCTCCCTGACTCGCCGCGGACGCGCAACCATTTCTTCC
>CAZHGG010000151.1:0-7674 GCA_964531755.1 uncultured Polyangiaceae bacterium | reverse complement strand
GGCGCGTCGCCGCAGCAGCGCAGGCCCTGCTGGTAGAACCGGTGGCTCTGGTTGTGCGCCTTCGTCGCGGGGCGGCAGCGCGCGCGCACGGGCCCCCAGTAGCCGCCCTTCAGCACCGAGGGGCGCTCACCGGGGCGCGAGCTCCGGGTCCACTCGTCGACGTTTCCCGTGAGGTCGTACACGCCGAGCGCGCTCCGGCACGCGGGCCGGCTGCCCGACGGTTCGCCTTGCCACAGCTTGTCGAGCTCGAGGAGCGTGGCGGGGGCCGCGCGCCTCCCGAAGCGGCCCCACGCGCGCCACGGCTTGTCGATTACGCAGGCCGCGGCGACCCGCGCGTAGCCGTTGGGGTAGGGCGTGGCCTCCTCCCCCTCGCACGCGAAGGTCCACTCGTCCTCCGTGCACAGCCGCTTGCCCTCGCCGGCGCACAGCGCGGCGGCCTCGTACCAGTCGACCATCACGATCGGGTTCGCGCCCGCGCGGTTCGGGTACTCGAAGCGGTCGATGCAGTAGTGCATGGGCCGGGTCTTGAGCGCACGCGCGCGCGCCTGCCACGCCGCCGCGTCGTACTCGGCGCAGCGCTCCGGGAACTTGCGCGTGAGCCACCTCTTGCAGGTGAGCTGCTGCAGCCCGTCGACCCCGAACCAGTGGCCGCCGTCGTCCTTCATCTGGCCTCGCACCTCCACCATGCCCTCGGCGCACGCGCCGCGCGTGCCCTCGCGCGCGTCGGTCACCGAGGGCGGCTCGACCTCCCCCGAGCCCACGACTTGCCAGAACGCGTCGTCGAGGAGGCGCCAGCGCCGCTCGGGCGCTTGGAACGTCGCCTCCAGGCTCACCTGCCCGACCACGCGCACCGGCGCCGGAGCGCCCGCGCTCGGGGGCGCCGCGGCCCGAGCGCGCCCCACGGCCTCGGCACTCGGCGAGGGGTCCGCGGCGGGCGCCGGAGGCCCCGTCACGGTGGCGCCCGCGACGCCGGTATGCAAGCCCATGACCAGCGCCGTGCCCCAGACCCAGCGCGCCCACCCATTGGAGGAATCAACCACCTTCCTCATACATAAAAGACTCCCATCTAAATATCGGGAATCAAGTATATTTATTTGCGTGACACCGGGTTGCGTGAGGCCCCCCGATCTGGCACGATCTGCTCGGCCCCAGCGAGGCCAACGCAAACGAATTGCTCACAGGCCCAGGTCTTGCTACGGCTGTGAGAGCGAGGACCGTCTCCGACTCTCCAGGGACCGCCACTGGCGGCGCGCGGAGCGCGCGATCGAGCCTCGCCGGGGAGGCTCATTGGAAGGAGGGCTCTGCAGCGGCGCCGCACGCTTTTTCGAGGAGGTCACCCGCGCCCAGGCGCGAGGCGTGGCCGCCCTGATGGGCGTCTGCAACGTGACGCCCGACAGCTTCAGCGACGGCGGCCTCACGGCCGACCGCGACGCGGCCCTCTCCCACGTCGACCGGCTCGTCCACGAGGGCGCCAACATCGTCGACGTCGGCGGCGAGTCCACGCGCCCCGGCGCCGCGCGCGTGCCCGCGGCCGCGCAGCTCGCGCGGATCGAGGAGGTGGTGGCCCGCGCCGCGGAGCGCGTCGTCGTGTCGGTCGACACGACGCTCGCCGAGGTCGCGGACCGGGCGCTCGCGCGCGGAGCCCACGCCGTCAACGACGTCTCGCTGCTCTCCGACCCCGAGCTCGCGGGCGTCGTAGCGCGGCGGGGCGCCGCGCTCATCCTCTCGCACGCGCGCGGCTCGCAGGCCGACATGCCAGGCTTCGGCGCGTGGCCCGAGCGCGCGTACGGCGACGTGGTCGAGGACGTCCTCGCCGAGCTCACCCGCGCCCGCGCCCGCGCGGTCGAGGCGGGCGTCGACCCGCGCGCCATCGTGCTCGACCCTGGGCTCGGCTTCTCGAAGAGCGCCGCCCACAGCCTCGAGCTGCTCCGCCGCGCGCGCGAGCTCGTGCTGCGGGCGGGCGCGCCCGTGCTCATCGGCGCGAGCCGCAAGTCGTTCCTGGGCGCCGCGTGCGGCGAGCCCGAACCCCGCTTGCGCCTCGGCGCCTCCGTCGCGGCGGCCGTGCACGCGCAGCGGTGCGGCGCCGCGATCGTGCGCGTCCACGACGTGCGGGAGACCCGGCAGGCGCTCGCGCTCGAGGCGCTCCTCGGCGCGCCCCGCGACGAGCGCGACCACCCGGACCGCCCCCCACCCCGCCTCGAGGCGCCGTGCTAGAGGGCTTCCTCCAGCTCTTCGCGCGGCGTCCGCTGCAGCAGGTGCTGCTCGACGTGGCCGACGTGCTCATCGTGGCCTACGTGGTCTACCGCGGTCTGCTCGTCATGCGCGGCACCCGGGCCATGCAGATGGGCCTCGGCCTCGGCCTCATCCTGCTCGCGTACGTGGTCTCGCGCTGGGCGGGCCTCGTGACGCTCTTCAACGTGCTGTCCACCCTGCTCTCGTCGATCTTCGTGCTCGTGGTGGTGGTCTTCCAGAACGACATTCGGCGCGGCCTCATGCGCGTCGGCTCGGGCGCGCTCGTGGGCGGCTTCTCGCGGCAGCAGGAGACGCGCGTCATCGACGAGATCGTCGCGGCCGCGACCGAGCTCGCGCGGCACCGCATGGGCGCGATCATCTGCCTCGAGCAGGAGGCGAACCTCGACGAGTTCGCGAACGCGCAGGGCACCACGATCGACGCCGCGGTGCAGCGCGATCTCCTCGTGTCGATCTTCGTCCCCGAGGGCGCGAACAAGCTCCACGACGGCGCCATCATCATCCGCAACCTCCGCATCGCGAAGGCCGGCGCGTTCTTCCCGCTGCCCGACACGAAGGTCCTCGACAAGTCGATGGGCACCCGCCACCGCGCCGCGATCGGCATCACCGACGAGACCGACGCGGTGGTGGTCGTGGTCTCCGAGGAGCGCGGCACGGTGAGCCTCTTCTTCAACGGCAACATCATCCCGAACGTCGACGGCGCGGCGCTGAAGGAGGCGCTCGTTGGGCTCTTCGGCAAGGCGTCGCAGGTCAAGCGGGCCGCACCCGCCGGCCGCGCGCCCGCCAGCGAGAAGGGCAAGGGCGCGGCGCGCGCCGCGAAGACCCCGGTCCCCGGCAGCCTCGCGCCTGTGGGCAAGACGCCCCTCCCAGGCGCGCTCCTGCCCGTGAAGGTCGCCCGCCAGATGACCCCCATGCCCGGCACCCTCAAGGCGCCGCTGCTGTCGGCGCCGGTGCCGGACGAGTCTGTGCCCTCGCTGGTGTCGAGCGTCGAGCTCTCGCGACCCATGAAGCGCATGGAGCCGATCGTCAAGGTCGTTGACGAAATCTCCCCCGCGTCCACGCAGTCGGGCGACGGCGGCGAGGGGAAGGCCGGATGACGGCCGCGGCCCCCACGATCCTCTCGGCCGCCCTCGAGAACTGGCGGCTGAAGCTCCTCAGCCTCGCGTGCGCGCTGGTCCTGTTCTCGCTCGGCCACGGCGGCCAGGACGCCAAACGCACGCTCGTCGTGAACCTCGAGGCGCGCCTCCCCGACCGCGAGGACAAGGTCCTGGTCGACGCGCTGCTCACGAACGTGCGCATCACGATCAAGGGGTCGAGCGCGGAGATCGACAACCTGCGCGCCAGCGCCTTCGGGCTGCAGCTCGACCTCCGCAGCGCAAAGTCGGGTCACGTGACCTTCGAGCCGCAGATGGTCCATGGCCCCGCCGGCTCCCGCTTCGAGGTGGTCGACTTCGACCCCGCTGGCGTCGACGTCGCGTGGGAGGACCGCATCAAGCGCGACATCCCCGTGCAGGTCAGCGTCGTCGGGACCCCGGCTGCGGGCTATGTGGTCAAGGGCGCGCCCCTGGCCGATCCCACCAAGGTGAGCGTCACCGGCCCGGCCACCGACGTGATGGCCCTGACCGACGTGAAGATCGGCGCCTTCGACGTGCGCGGCCTCTCGGAGGGCGCCTACCCGCGCGAGCTCGCGATCGTGGGGCTCCCCGCGCGCATGCGCGCCGAGCCGCGCACGGTGTTCGTGACGGCGACGATCGTGCGCGAGACGGCCGAGCGCGCGTTCCCGCGGTTCGCCGTCGTGGTGGTCGGCAACCCGAAGGCGAAGGCGAAGCCCGCGGAGGTGGACGTGCGGCTCGTGTGCCCGCCCGAGCTCGTGCGCTCGCTGCGGCCCGAGCAGGTCGTGCCCCGCGCCGAGGTCTCCTCGAAGGAGGCGAAGGGCAGCGTCACGGCGCCGGTCGAGGTCGCCGTCGACGGCTGCGAGGCGTTCGTGACGCCCTCGTCGGTCGTGCTCAAGTGGTAGGCGCACCGAGCCCGAAGAGGCGGCGCGCGTTGCCGGCGAGCACGGCCTCGAGGTCGACGTCGCGCACGCCGTGCGCGCGCAGCCGCGTGAGCTCCCGGTCCCACGCGTAGGGGAGGTTCGGGAAATCGGTGCCATAGAGCACGCGCTCCGGCCGGGCGAAGAAGAGCGGGCTCGGCTTCATGGGGAAGTAGTCCGCGAGCATCATGGTGGTGTCGAGCCAGAGGTTCTCGTGCCGCTCGAGCAGCCGCAGGTAGGGCTCGAACTCGTCGGCGCCGAGGTGCGGCACGCAGAGCTTGAGCGTGGGGTGGTCGCGGAGCACCCGCTCGGTGCGCTCGGCCGCGCACAGCTCGTGAGGATCGCGGCGGTAGGCCGCGCTGCGCGGCTCGCGCCCGGCGTGCATGACGAGCGGCAGGCCGCGGCGCGCGCAGGCCTCGTAGATGGGCCCGACGTCGTCGTGATCCGGCGCGAAGCACTGCACGTGGCAGTGGAGCTTGAGACCAGAGAGGCCCAGGGCGAAGGCCTCGTCCACGATGGCCTCGGCGTCCGGCTCGCCGGGGAGCACGGTGCCGAGGGCCGTGACGAACGGCTCGCGGCGCGCGAGCTCCGCCGCGTACGCGTTCAGCGCGCGCGCCATGCCCGCCTTGTGCGAGTACGTGAGCGCGACCACGTGCTCCACGCCGCGGGCCTTCAGGAACGCGACGGCCTCGGGCGTCTTCAGGGGGTACCGGATGGGCCACCCGTGGGCCTCGAACCACCGCCAGATGGCCTCGAACATGCGGTCGGGGAAGAGGTGCACGTGGGCGTCGATCACCGGCGGCAGGCCCGCCGGCACGCGCGCGCCCTCCTCGTCGTCGAGGCCGCGCGCGGGCATGACGAAGGCGTCCAGGCACACGCTCGCGTCGGGCGTGGGCGGCGTGGGGCTCACGCGTCGACCGGAGGGCTCTCGCTCCGGTAGGGGGCGTCGTCGCGGCGCTCGTCGTGCAGGACGCGGCCGTCCCGCAGGGTGACCTTCCGCGGCATGCTGTCGGCGAGGGCCATGTTGTGCGTGACGACGATGATCGTGGTGCCGCGCGTGGCGTTGATCGAGAAGAACAGCTCGTGGATCTGGTCGCTGGTCTTCGAGTCGAGGTTGCCCGTGGGCTCGTCCGCGAGGAGCAGCTTGGGCTGCAGCACGAGGGCGCGCGCGAGCGCCACGCGCTGCTGCTCGCCGCCGGACAGCTCGCCCGGGCGGTGCGAGGCGCGGTTCGCGAGGCCCACCTCGGCGAGCAGATCGTTCGCGGCCCGCTCGAGCTCCTTGCGCGGCCTGCCCTGGATGAGTCCCGGCATCATCACGTTCTCGAGCGCGTTGAACTCGGGCAGGAGGTGATGGAACTGAAACACGAAGCCTATCATGCGGTTACGAAGGCCCGCGAGGCGCGAACTCGAGAGCACGGAGAGCTCCTCCACGCCGAGCTTGAGCGAGCCGGAGGTGATGACGTCGAGGGTGCCGATGCAGTGCAGGAAGGTGCTCTTCCCGGCGCCCGACTGCCCAACGATGCCGACGAACTCGCCCTCGTCGATGGTGAGGTCGATGCCGCGCAGGACCTCCAGCGGGCGCCCCATGTGGACGAACGACTTCTTCACGTTGGTCGCGACGACGAGGGGAGTGCCCACGCGCCCTCTGTTACCACCTCGGGTGTCTCTCCCAGGCGAAAATCTGCGCCGGCGGCGCGACTCCTCCGCGAGCGCGCCCGCTACTCCTTCGCGAGCGCGGCGCGGAGGCTGGGCACGAGGGCGTCGAGGCCGCCCACGACCGTGAGGTGGCCGATCTTCTCGGCGATGCGCTCGGCGTGCTCGAGCTCCTTCAGGCGGAGCAGGGTCGGGTGCTCGTCGAGCAGCCGCGCGGTGTTGAGCAGGCTGCGCGTCGCGGCGGTCTCCTCGCGCCGCGTGATGAGGTTCGCCTGCGCGCGCCGCTCCGCCTCCACGACCTGGCTCAGGATCGCGCGCATCTCGCCGGGCAAGATCACGTCGCGGAGCCCCGCCGACACCAGCGTGAGCCCGAGGGCCGCGCACGCGGCGCGCGCGCGCTCCACGATCGCGGCGCCCAGGTCCTCCTTGCGCGAGAGCAGCTCGTCGAGGGTGAGCCGCTGGGCCTCCTCGCGGAGCGCGAGCTGGAGGCAGCGGTGCAGCGCCTCTTGGTGGTCGGCGTGGGCGAGCAGGGCGCGCTCGACGTCGGCCACGCGGTAGCGCACGCTCAGGTTCAGGCGCAGCGAGACCTTGTCGGCCGTGAGCAGCTCCTGGCCCTGCACCTCGACCCCGAGCTCCCGCAGATCGACGACCCGCGCCTCCACCCGCCGGAGGCCCTTCCAGTCGACGTGCTGGCCGGGCTCGAGCCGGCCCGACGGGACGCCGTCGATGAAGAGGAGCCCGGCGTGGCCCGCGGGCACGGGGAGCACCGCGAGGTGGGCAGCGGCGCCCTCGGCGCCGGCGAGCACGCGAGCGCGCGGGTGGCGCACCTCGGGCGGCTCGATCTCCGCGAGCTCGACCTCGAGCTCCGGGCCGGCGACGCGCGCGAAGAGGTGCTCACCCGGGCCGAGGAACCGCTTGAAGTTCGCCCCGGCGAACACGAGCCCGCGCTCGGTGTCCTTCACGCGCACCGCCACGAGCGCCCCCTCGAGCGCGGGGTGGGCCGCGAGCGCCGCGTGATCGGGCGACGTGAGCGGCTCGAACGGGCGCGCCAGGTCGAGGCGGAGCGCGTGCCCGGTCTCGAAGAGCACGTGCCGGCCCGGCGCGAGCCGCCTGGCGAAGACGCCGTCGACGTGGAGCAGGCCGAGCGCGCCCGCGTCGACCTGGAACAGCTTGAGGAAGCGGGCCGCCGCGGGGTGGCGCGCGATGGCGTCGATCGCGGGGTGGTCGAGCGCCGCGCCCGGCGCGAGCTCGAAGACCGAGAAGGTGAGCGCGTCGTCGCCCTCGGCGCGGGCGAACACGTGGAGCCCCGGCGGCAGGAACTCGAAGAACACGCCGCGCCGGAACGCGAGGCCGAGGCTCCCCTCGCGCACGTGCACCGAGGCGGTCACGCGGCGGACGTCGTCCCGCGTGAGCAGGCGCTCGATCTCTGCAAACTGCACGCGAGGCTCGACGAGGGAGACGCGCTCGAGGCGCGTGCGCTCTGGCGCGACGAGCCAGCGCCGGCCCGGGGGGAGCACCCCCACGAAGCGCCCGTCGCGGAACGCGAAGACGATCTCCGACTCGCTCACAGTCACGGCGCGCGCGACGCGCCCGGCGAGCTCTCTACCCAGCGTGAGGACGCGCATCGACAGGTCCCTCGGCGAGAAAAAGGGCGCCCCCCGCGACTCCGGGGCCCGCGACGCGACGCGCGCGCGTGGGCGCGGCGGACGGCGCGGGCGGGAGCGGCCGCACCGAGCGCC
>CAZHGG010000150.1:0-9639 GCA_964531755.1 uncultured Polyangiaceae bacterium | reverse complement strand
GCGCGGCCCTCACCGTGCAGATCCGGTCGCTCTCACGGGCCGCCGAATGAGCGGCGCGCGTTCGTTGGCGCGCGCGCCCAACGACGGGAGCGCTCAGGGCTCGCGGTAGAACCGAGGCACGCGGCGCGAGATCGACGTGAGGATCTCCCAGGGGATGGTGTCGGCGTGGGCAGCGAGCTCGTGCGCGCCGATGTGGTCGCGCCCGCACGGCCCCTCTTGGGCGCCCGTCGCGATGACCTCGTCGCGGAGCGCGGCGCCCGGCACGTCGGTGACGTCGAGCATGGTCATGTCCATCGAAACGGCGCCGACGATGGGCGCGCGCGCGCCGCGCACGAGCATGTGGCCGCGGTTCGTGAGCTTGCGCGACAGGCCGTCGGCGTAGCCCATGGGCACGGTCGCGATGCGCGAGGGGCGCGTGGTGCGGTGCAGCGCGCCGTAGCCCACCGGCTTGCCCGCCTCGAGCTCGCGGATGGACACGATCTCGGTGCGCACGCGGATCGCCTGCCGCAGCTCGCCGGAGAGGGGCTCGCTCGCGCCCTCCGCGACCGGCGAGACGCCGAAGATGGCGATCCCGGGGCGCACCGCGTCGAGGCTGGACTCGCCTCGGAGCAGGGCCGCGCTGTTCGCCGCGTGGCGCACCTCGGCGCGGACGCCGTGGCGTCCGAGCGTCGCGGTGGCCTCGTCGAACAGCCGGAGCTGCTCGGCGGTCTCGGCGGTGGTGGCGGCGTCGGCGCACGCGAGGTGCGTCATGAGGCCGACGACGCGGAGCTCCGGGAACTCGTGGAGCGACCGCGCGAACGAGGCGAGCTCCGAGAGCGGCACGCCGAGGCGCGCCATGCCGGTGTCGATCTTCAGGTGCACTGCGTGGGGGGCCGTGGCACCGAGCTGCCTCACGGCGCGCGCGAGCTCTTCGAGCTGGCCGCGGTCGTAGACCACCGGCACGAGCCCGCGCTGCACCACCTCGTCGTGGCCGCCGCCGTAGGAGCCGCTCATCACCAGGATCGGCGAGGTGATCCCCGCCTCGCGCAGCTCGATCGCCTCCTCCAGCAGGGCGACGCAGAAGCCGTCCGCGCCGGCCCGCTCGAGGGTGCGGGCGACGGCGGGCGCGCCGTGGCCGTAGGCGTCGGCCTTCAGCACCGGCCACACGCGCGCGTCCCTCGCGTGGCGCCGCACGACGCGGAGGTTGTGCCGCAGCGCCGCGAGGTTCACCTCGGCGCGCGTCGGGCGGACGGCGTCGGCCGGGGCGGCGCGGCGCGGGCGGAGCACGCGAATGTCCGGGGAGCTCGGGCGGTCGCGCAGAGAGTCGAGATCGGGGGGAGTGGACGCCATCGCCATGGTCTTGCCTTCCTCGGTCACGGAACGCGCGCCACACGAGCGCGCTTCCGGGAACCTCGCACGAGCGCGAGGGAGGCGTGGCATTTCAGGATCGCATTTTCGGGACCCGACATGTCCTACATCGGCCCCATGAAAAGGCAAGGCGCCGTCAGCGTCGCTCGGCGCTGCAGCACCCCGCGCGGCAGCGCGCGTCCGCGTCCCACGGGACGCACGCGCCCCCCGCCGGGTCGGCGCACGGCAGCTGCCCGTACTTCGCCTGCGCCTTCGCCGCGCGGTTCAGCGCGTCCACGAAGCACGTGCCCGCGACCACCACGCAGTCCGCGTCGGTCGCGCACGCGCGGTCGGCGTGCGGCACGTTGGACCAGGTGGTGAGCGCCGCGTCGCACAGATCGCTCCGCCCGTGGCTCCACGTCTGACGCACGACGGGGCTCCCCTCGGCGCGCCCGCACCGCTGCCCCCGCAGCGCCGCGTCGACGTTCGCCTGCGGGAGGGGCGGCGACGGTGCGGGAGGAGGCGGCGGGCGGCTCGCGCAGGCGGCGACGAGGAGCGCGGGCACGAGGACGACGGAGTGGCGCTTCACGCCTCGAGCGTAGCCTGGTTCGCGCGCAAACTCTTCGCGAACCCAAGCGTGGAGCGCACGGCTCTCACCCGCACCGAGGCCCGAGGCCCGGTGAGAGGAGCCCGCCATGGAGCCGCATGAGACCCGCGTCACGTTCCCCGAGGGCAAGCGCGTCGACGCCGCGTTCGGCGCGCACGTCGTGCGCACCGATCAGTCCCCCGCGCACGGCGGCGCCGGCGCGGCGCCCGAGCCGTTCGAGCTCTTCTTGGCCTCGCTCGCGACCTGCGCGGGCATCTACGCCCTCGCGTTCTGCCAGGCGCGCGGCCTCTCGACCGACGGCCTCGATCTCGTGCAGCGCGCGACGTTCGACCCCGAGACCAAGCGACTCGCGCGGGTCGACCTGACGGTCACGCTGCCGCCCGCGTTCCCGGAGAAATACCGCGCGGCGATCGTCCGCGCGATGGAGGGGTGCCGGGTCAAGAAGACGCTCCTCGACCCTCCGCTGGTGACGGTCACGGCGAGCGAGGGAGCGAAGCAGGCACCGCTCGCCGCGGCCCAGCCCGCCTAAGACCGCCGCGGCGCGCCGCGCGCCGGTGAGCCGCCTTCCCAACCGGTGGGCCGGTGGTCCATTCTTCGCCCGTGAGCGACCTCTCCGACACGCGGCCGCCGAGCGACGTGGACGTGGTCCGGTTGGCGCGCTCGCTCTCGATCGAGGTGCAGGGCACGCTGGTCGAGCACCCGCGCTCCACCATCGAGCCGCGGACCGAGGGCGCCCTCGTCGACGCGCGGGCACGCGCGGGGCTCTCCCACCACGGGAGCGGCGCCGACGGCGTGCCCGGCTTCGTCGTGCGTGAGACGCTCGGCGAGGGCGGGATGGGCGTCGTGCGCGCCGCCGAGCAGGTCTCGCTCGGGCGACAGGTGGCCGTCAAGACGGTGAAGGGCGCGCTCGCGGGCAACCCCCAGGTGACGCTCCGGCTCCTGCGCGAGGCGTGGCTCGCCGGCCGGGTCGAGCACCCGAACGTCGTGCCGATCTACGATCTCGGCCTCGACGACGCCGGACGCCCCCACATCGCGATGCGCCTCGTCGAGGGGACCTCGTGGGACGAGCTGCTCCGCGATCCGGAGCTCGTGCGCACGCGGCACGGCGCGACGGACGCGCTCGAGTGGCACCTCCGCGTGCTCGTCCAGGTCACGCAGGCCGTGAGCCGCGCGCACGCGAAGGGCATCGTGCACCGCGACATCAAGCCCGAGAACGTGATGATCGGCGAGTTCGGCGAGGTCTACCTCCTCGACTGGGGCATCGCCGTGAGCCTCGTCGCCGACCCGGAGGGGCGCCTGCCGCTCGCCGCGGACGCCAAGGAGGCCGCGGGGACGCCCTGTTACATGGCCCCCGAGATGCTCGGGGGGCCGCAGCCGCTCATCGACGAGCGCACCGACGTGTACCTGCTCGGCGCCACGCTCCACGAGATCGTGACGGGGCAGCCGCCGCACCGGGGCGCGGAGTTCGGGGACATGGTGCGGAGCATCCTCGACTCGACCCCTCTCTTCCCCCCAGACGTGCCGCGGGAGCTCGCGGCGATCTGCACGCGGGCGATGCGCCGGCTCCGCAAGGACCGATACGCGTCTGCGCAGGAGCTGCGCGCAGCCCTCACGGATTTTCTCACGCACCGCGGCTCGAGCGCCCTCGAGGAGGAGGCGACGGCGCGGCGAGAGGAGCTGTTCGCGGGCCTCGAGGGCGCGCCGGAGGGGCTCGATCGGCACGCCCTCTACGACGCGTTCGGCGCGGCGCGCTTCGGGTACCAAGAGGCGCTCAAGCTGTGGCCCCACAACGACGACGCGCGTGACGGGCTGCGCCGGCTCTGCGAGCGGATGATCACCTTCGAGCTCGCGCACGGCTCCGCGGAGGCCGCGCAGGCCGCCCTCGCCGCGCTCCCGTCCCCTTCGCCCGAGCTGGCCGCGCGCGTCGAGGCCGCCCTCGCCGCGCGCGCCGAGGAGAAGCTCCGGCTCGCCACGTTCGAGCGACAGTACGATCCGCGCGTCGGGCGGCGCACTCGCGTCGGGCTCGGGATCACGCTCTGCCTGCTCGGGATCTTCGGCCCCCTCGTGCTGGCCATGCGGGCGGATGCCGCGTGGAATTTCGGCGCCAAGGCCGCCAGCGCCCTCACCTGCGCGGCGCTCTTCGCGTGGGCGAGGGACTCCCTCGGCAAGACCAAGCTGAACCGCGATCTCTCCTTGGTCGTGCTCGCCGGGTTCGTGGTCCAGGCGCTCCTCGTCCCCGCGACCCGCCTGCTCGGGGTGTCGCTCGCGCACACCTCCGCGATCACGATGCTCTCGTGGTCGCTGCTCCACGTGGCCCTCGCCGTCACGACGGAGTGGCGCCTCATGGTGACAGCGGCCGCGTTCGGCGCCGGGTTCGTCGTCAGCGCGGCGTGGCCGAGCCTCGCGTATTGGGCGCAGAGCCTGTCGAGCGTGGGCGCCGTGCTCGTCGTCGCGTGGGCGTGGAACGCGGCGGACGCTCTGAAGGAGCTGCACGCGGAGCGGCGCGGGCCGCCTCCAGGCCCGGGCGGCCCGTGATGAGCCCGCGCGCCGCTACGCGCGGCTCGCGCCCGGCGTGAAGAGCGCGGCGCGCGCGATGCGGACGGCCTCCGCCTCGATCCGGGCGAGGCCCTCGGCGGGGGTCCCGGGCAGGGCCTCGCGGAGGACGGGGAAGGTCGCGGTGGCCGCGATGATGAGCTGCAGCACGAGCAGCACGTAGGCGTCCTCGTCGACGTCGGGCGGGTGCAGGCCTCGCTCTCGCCCGCGCCGCACGTACGACGCGACCGCGCCCATCCACAGCCTCACCTTGTCCCGGATGAGCGCCCGCGCCTCGGCGGGGCGGTCGAGGGCGTGGCGGAGCACGACGCGCGTGCGGTCCGCGTCGTCGGCGAAGAAGCGGACCACCTCGCCGATCACGGCGTCAAAGCGTCGCTCCCCCGCGGTGGCCTCGAGCAGCAGCCGCGGGAGGGTGCCCTCCCAGTGGCGTACGATGGCGTCGAGCACGGCCTGGAGCACGAGCTCCTTGCTCTGAAAGTGGTGCAAGATCGCTGGCTTGGTGACGCCCACGGCGTCGGCGATGTCTTGCAGCGCCGTGCCGTCGAAGCCGCGGGCGGAGAAGAGCCGGGTGGCCTCCGCCACGATGCGCGCGCTCATGCCCGCTTCGGGACGCGACGGGGCGCGGGCGCGGCGGGCGCGGCGAGGGGGGGCGGTCATGCCCAACGCTTACCTAATGGTAAGGAGCTGTCAACCGATCGGTCCGCGCCGCCCCGCGCTCGATCGCTCGCGCGCGAGGAGCGCCCGCTTCCGGGCGACGCCCCACCGATACCCGGAGAGCTCGCCGTCGGCGCGCACGACGCGGTGGCAGGGGATGACGACGGAGACGGGGTTCGCGCCGCACGCCCCGGCGACGGCCCGGACGGCGCGTGGCACACCCGCCGCGGCCGCGAGCTCGGCGTAGCTGCGCGTCTCCCCCGCGGGGATCTCGGAGAGGGCGCGCCAGACGCGGACCTGAAACGCGGTCCCGCGCACGTCGAGGGGCAGGAGCGTCGCGCGGGTGGGCTCCTCGACGAGCCCCACGAGCTCGCGCACGGTCGCCTCGAGCGCTTCGTCGGCCCGCGCGAGATCGGCCCGCGGGAAGCGATCCTCGAGGGCGCGCGTGAGCCGCTCGCGGTCGTCCCCCATGAAGACCGCGCACACGCCGCGCGGGGTCACCGCGACCAGCACCTCGCCGAGCGACGACGCGCCGAAGGCGTAGCGAACCGTCTGCCGCGCGCCCCCCTCCCGGAACGCGGTGGGGGTCATCCCGAGCGCGCGATCGCTCGCCTCGTAGAGCCGCCCGAGGCCCCCGAAGCCCGCCGCGAACGCGGCCTCGGCGACGCTCGTCGACGCGCCGAGCGAGGCCCGCAGGCGCTCGGCGCGTCGCTCCGCCGCGTACTCGCGCGGCGTCACGCCAGTGGCGGCCTTGAACACGCGCTGGACGTGGTAGCCGCTGAGCCCCACGGCGCGCCCCAGCTCGGCGAGCGTGGGCGGCGTCGAGGCGTCGAGGAGGCGGCAGAGCGCGGCGATCGTGCGCGCCTCGCGCGCGGCCGGCGACGGCCCCGCGGGCTGGCAGCGGAGGCAGGCGCGGAAGCCCGCGCGCTCCGCGGCGGCGGGCGTGTCGTGGAACGCGACGTTCTCCGCGCGTGGCCGCCGCGAGGGGCAGCCTGGGCGGCAGTACACCCCAGTGGTCTCCACCGAGTAGACGAAGAGGCCGTCGGCGGAGGCGTCGCGCTCGGCGACCGCGCGCCAGCGCGCGTCAGGGGCGCGAGGCGAGGCGGAGGGGACGAGCGGGGACGCGGGCGCGGGGCGGGAGGGGATGGACACGTCGCTACCCTAACGCCGACGCCGAGGCGCGGCACTCCGGAGCTTGCGGTCGAACTCGGATCGCGGGCGCGTCGCGGACGACGCGCCGCGAGGCGCCCGCGAGCCGCGACGGCGCCGACGCCCCTGCGCCGCAAATTCGGCCACGATCGACCGCGTCCCCGGTGGCACTGACCGTGCCTAGTCCGAGGGCATGAGCACCACCTCCCTTCCCGCTTGCTTCCTCGGGCCTCTCACCGCGCTCGCCGCGCGTCTGGCGCTCGGCTCGCTCGCGATCGGCGTGGCCGCCTGCGATTACGACTGGACGGTGGCGCCCGCCAACGCCAGCACCTGCGCTCAGGCGACGAACTGCAACTGCAGCGCGGGCACGTGCGCGGCGACCTGTCCAAGAGGCTCCTGCGAGCTCGTGTGCGGCGCGGGCGATCGCTGCGCGTACGACTGCTCGGGGCGCGACTGCGACTTCGTCGGCTTGCCCGGCTCGACCCTGACGACCACGTGCTCCGGCGGGGCTGCGTGACCGAGTGCAACCCGGGCGCGAAATGCGTAAACTCGTGCTCCGGGGGGAAATGTACGTTCAAGTGCGCTCCCGGCACCTGCACGAACACTTGCAGCGGCGGGTCGTGCGCGGACGTCGCCCTCTAGCGAGCTGAGACGCCAGGGGCACGCGCGCTCGCCTTCGCCACGGGACGAGAGGAGTCGCCATGAGCGGTTCGAGCGAGCGGCAAACCACCGACCGGCAGACCACACCCGACCGAGCGCGCCCGAGCGGGGGCGGAACGGAGGCCGACGTGGTGATCGTGGGGGCGGGCCACAACGGCCTCGTGTGCGCGCTGCTCCTCGCGCGCGCGGGCCTGCACGTGAGGGTGCTCGAGGACAAGCGGGTGGTGGGCGGCGCCTGCCGCACCGAGCGGCCCTTTCAGCGCGCGGAGGCCAGGGCTCTGCCCATCTCCAGCGGCGCCTACCTGCTCGGCCTCGTGCCGCCGGAGCTGCTCGCGAAGCTCGAGATCGCGCTCCCGCTGCGGCGGCGCGATCCGCACTATTTTCTGCCGACCACCACGGGCAAGCACCTGCTCCTCGGCGGCGACGCCGCGGAGAACGAGCGGGCGTTCGCGGCCTTCTTCAGCGCGGCCGATTTCCGCGCGCACGAGGCCATGAACGCCGAGCTCGCGGCCCTGCGCGACGACGTGGCGCCCACGTGGCTCCGCGAGCCGCTGTCGATCGAGGAGACCGCAGAGCGCTACGTGCGGCCGGCGCTCCGCCAGGCCTTCGTCGCCCTGTGCCGAGGCTCCGTTGGCGAGTACCTCGACCGCTTCGGCTTCGAGAGCGACCTCGTGAAGGCGATGTACGCGACGACCGACGGCTTCTCGGGGATCGACGGCGGGTGGGACTCGCCGGGCACCGGGATGAACTTCTTGCTTCACAACATGTGCCGGTTGCCGGGCGCCGACGGCACTTGGATGATCCTGGACGGAGGAATGGGCACGCTCACGAGCACCCTCGCGGCCGCCGCCGCCGCGCTCGGCGCGCAGATCGAGACCGGGCGCGCGGTGGTCGCGATCGAGCACGACGGAGGGGTCGCTCGCGGCGTGGTGCTCGCCGACGGCGCGCGCGTCCGCGCGGGCGTGGTGGTGTGCAACGCCGATCCCTTCCGGATGCGCGATCTGCTCGGGCGCGCGCACCTCCCGACCGACTACAACGCCAGGCTCGACGGCTACCGGCGGGACGGCACGACCCTGAAGGTGAACCTGGCGCTCTCCGGGCTGCCACCGTTCACGTGCCTGCCGGAGGACCGCGGGCAGTACGGCCCCACGATCCACCTGCTGCCGGAGGGGCCGGACGTGCTCGGCGCGGTCGCCACCGCCTACGCCGAGGCGCGCGCGGGAAAGCTGCCCCGGTTCCCGACCATCGAGTGGTACATGCACACGGCCCTCGACCCCTCGCTGCGCGACGCGCGGGGCCACCACAACTCGGCGCTCTTCGTGCAGTGGGTGCCGCACACGCTCGCCGAGTCGACGTGGGAGGCGGAGGAGGCCGGCTACGTGGCGCACCTCTTGTCGCTCTGCGACCGCTTCGCGCCAGGCACGAGCGATCTGGTGGTCGACACGTTCGCCCTGACGCCGCCGAAGATCGAGGCGCACTTCGGCATGACCCGCGGCCACATCCACCACGTCGACAACGCGTTCGGCTTCGCCGATCGCCTGCCCTACCGCACGCCCATCGCGGGCGTGTACTCGTGCAGCGCGGGCACCCACCCGGGCGGCGGGGTCATCGGCGCCGCAGGCCACAACGCCGCGGCCGCCGTGCTCGCCGACCTCGGAAGGTGAGCCGCACCGCTGGAATTTTCCGAGCGGGGTGCACGGCGCGCGCGCCGCTCGGCGGGCAGCGGGGCGGCCCCCGCGCGCGGGGTGGATCCTCGAGTCCCCTGGTCGAGAAAACGTTGCGATCCACCGCGCAGTCAGCTTCGCGTCGCGGCTCGCGCGCACAAAATGCCTGACGCACGCCGGCCGTGGGGGCTCGGCGTGCGTCGAGGTGGCGCGGACCAGCCCTAGAAGCCGGCCCGCCGCACGCCGCCGTACGCCGACGTGAAGCTGCGGGAGTTGTACACGCAGCCGTACGCGCACCCGCGGCACTCGAACACCGTCGGCGAGCCCCAGCCGTCGCCGCGCTCGTAGAGGACGATGTGGCCCGCGCCGTTCGAGTTGTAGGCCATCGCGTCGCCGCCGCGGAGCGCGCCACGCGAGACGCTCGACCAGCGGCTCGAGCCGCGCACGAAGTCGTACGTGCTGTACGGGTGCGAGTTGTCCGCGAGGTCGGGATCGCCGTACTGCCACGCCTTGGCGACCATGCCGGAGCAGTCGGCGCCGTAGCGGCCCGAGTGCGAACAGGAGGGGCAGCTGCCCGAGCAGGAGCCGCGCGTGGAGGAGGTCGGCCCGCTCCCCAGCCAGGCGCCGCCGCCCCACCAGTAGGAGAACCCGACCGAGGACCGCGCGCGCGCCACGGCGTTCGCGGGCGACGGCCCGCCCGTCACGCTGCCCCCCGAGGTGCCGCCCGCGCCACCGGCGGGCGCGCCGGAAGAGGGCGCGAGCGGGGCGTAGTAGTTCGAGTGCGACCACCCCGCGGTGCCGCGGTACTCGACCCGGAGGAAGCCGTTGTTCAGGGTGGTCGACAGGAGCTTGACGACCGTGCCGTTCGGCACGACGGCGAGGATGGAGTTGCTCGTGGAGGCCCCCGCGCGCAGGTTCACGTTCGCGGTCGACCGCACCTCCGTCGTGCCCGCGCCCGGCGCGAACCCCTCGACGCCCGCGCCGGCTGGATCGGTGAACGCGGCGCCGGATGGATCGGTCGGCGCC
>CAZHGG010000149.1:0-9663 GCA_964531755.1 uncultured Polyangiaceae bacterium | reverse complement strand
GCGCTCGCCGCGGAGCACGCGGCGAGCGGCGTCGGCACCACCGTGCTCTTCTCCGCGCTCATGGGCGCGACGAACCGCGAGCACGCGGCGCTCGAGTTCACGGTGCTGTCGACCGCCAACGCCGTCTCGCTCGCCGTGGCGGGGGGCCTCGCCGGCGTCCTCGCCGACACGCTGGGGCCACGGCTCGTATTCGTGCTCGCGGCCGCGCTCGCGCTCGGGTCGCTGCCGCTCTTGCCTCGGTGGGAGGGCGCCGCGCGCGCCCTCCGCGGCGACGGCGAGCCGTAGCTCAGCTCGCGTCAGGGCGCCGCCTCTTCGTGGATGACATGGACGTCGTGCTGCTTGCCCTCGCGGATGGTGAGCATGCCCACCACGAACGTGAGGAGCGCCACCGCGATGGGGTACACGAGACCCGCGTAGATGTTGCCAGTGGCCACGGTCAGCGACGACGCGATGAGCGGCAGGAAGCCGCCGAACCACCCGTTGCCGAGGTGGTAGGGCAGCGACATCGACGTGTACCGAATCTTCGGGGGGAAGAGCTCGACCAGGAACGCGGCGATCGGCCCGTAGACCATGGTGACGTACACGACCTGGACCGTGAGGAGCGCGACGATCGCCACGTGGTTCATCTGCTTCGGGTCGGGATTCGCCGCGAGGTCGGGGTTCGCGAAGTGCCGGAGCCCCATGTAGATGGGCACGTAGGTGAGCGCGGCGAGGAGGAGCCCCGCCATCATGATGCGCTTTCGTCCGAGGGTGTCGGAGAGGCGCCCGAAATAGACGAACAGCGGCGTGCCGATGGCGAGCGAGATCGCGATGTCGATCGTGGAGGTGACGAAGTCGACATGCAGCGTGTTCTGAAGGAAATACAGCGCGTAGAACTGCCCCGTATACCAGACGACGCCCTGGCCTGCGGCCGCGCCAAAGAGCGCGATCAGCACGTATTTCAGGTTGAGCGGGTTCGTGAAGCTCTCCTTGATGGGGTGCGCCGAGAGCTTCCCCTCGCGCTTCATCTCCGCGAACACCGGAGACTCTTCGAGGCGCGTGCGGACATACACCGACACGGCGAGCAGGACCGACGAGAGCAGGAAGGGTACGCGCCACCCCCAGGCCTTGAACGTGGCGTCGCCGAAGGCGAGCCGGGAGGTGAGGATGACCGCGAGCGACACGAAGAAGCCAATGGTGGCGGTCGTCTGGATGTAGCTCGTGTAGTACCCACGCTTCGCGAGCGGCGCGTGCTCGGCGACGTAGGTCGCGGCGCCGCCGTACTCCCCGCCGAGCGCCAGCCCCTGGAGAAGGCGGAGGCTCACGAGGAGGAGAGGCGCGGCGAGGCCCAGGGTCTCGTAGGTGGGCAGCACGCCGATGAGCGCCGTCGAGAGCCCCATGATGACGATGGTGACGAGGAAGGTGTACTTGCGGCCCAGTCGGTCGCCGAGGCGCCCGAACACGACCGCGCCGAACGGACGAACGGCGAAGCCCGCGCCGAACGTGGCCAGGCTCGCGAGGAAGCCCGCCGTCTCGTTGCCCTTCGGGAAGAACAGGCCCCCGAAAAACGCGGCCAGGCTGCCGTAGAGGTAGAAGTCGTACCACTCGAAGAGCGTCCCCACGCTCGACGCGAAGATCACCTCGCGGATGCGCGAGAGCTCGGCGGGGGACGCATCGGGGGGCTGGGGCGCGGCGGGGCTCATGGCGTTCTCTCGACCGGGTCGTGCCCAAAGGGGGCCCGAGCGGATCGGACCAGCCTACCCGCGACCCGCCGGGATTCATCCTCCCGAATGTCGATCGACGCGCGGGGACCCGTGCGTCACCATTGAACCATGGGGCCGGCGAGGTTCATCGTGGCGGCGCTGGCCGCGGTTGCGGCCGGGCCCCGGGCTCACAGGTAGAGCTGGAACTGGAGCCTCGCGAGGTGGCGACCGTCGTCTTCGCCGGGCCCGAAGAGGTAGCTGTAGTCGGCCTGGAGCTTGAGCGCGTGCGCCGCGAAGTAGTAGCTCACGGCCCCGGCGGCCTCCGAGCGGCCGAGGAGCTTGGGGTCGGTGCTTCGGAGCGGCTGCAGGTGCGAGAAGCGGGTCGCCACCTGGACGTTCTCCGTAATCATCTGGCTCGCTTGACCAAAGAAACCGGCGCCCGAACGCGACCACTCGCGGAGCGGCTTCCCGTCCACCAGGCCGTCGCGGAAGTCGCGCTCCGAGTTGCGAAGGAGCGCCTCACCGGACAGCGCCAGGCCACGCCACTTGAACAGGAAGTCGGCGCCGCCGTGGAGGTAGTCGAACCCGCCGAGGCGGTACGTGTCGCCCACGACGCTCTGCTTGCGGTAGCTGTTCTGGTTGTAGGCGACCGTCACCCCGCACGCGAGGCGCGGCTTCGGGAGTCGCTCGAGATCGCCCTCGCTGAGGTCCGAAAAATGGCCGCTCGGCCAGAGGTCGACGCGCGCCACCCACAAGAGGCCGGCCGACTCGGCGACGCGGTTTCGACCGTCGCCCCCGAACACTCCGACCTGGTAGCCGAGCGTGTCGCCGAGCCCGAGGAGGTTGCGCGAGAAGGCCAGCACGCCGACGTCGCGGTGGAGGCTCAGCTCTTCGATGATGATCGACCGGTCGGCGAACTCGAGGGCGCTCGACGAGATGACGCGCTGGCGGCCGAGGGGCACCTTCATCTGGCCGAACTTCAGGCCGAGGTCGCGCAGGGCGTTCCACTGGAGCGAGGCGTCGCGCAGCGGGAGGCGCAGGTCGGACTCGGTGTCCGCGTTCGAGAAGGCGAGCTGCACGTAATACGTGAGCTTCGGTCCGAGGACGTTGCCGGTGAAGGCGAGGCGCGCGCGACGAATCACGAACTGCGTCGCCTCGTCCTCGGGGACGAGCACGGGCGAGCCCGAGGTCTTCTCGGGCTCGGTGGCGAAGGCCGCCCGGAGCTGCACGCGCGCGGAGCTGGAGGCTGACGAGGTCGTCCTTCGAACGGATCGTCACGCCCTTTCCGAGCCCGGCCTCCACCTGGGGCTTCTCGGCGGGGGGGTCGTGCTCCGAGGCCCGCGCGGGCGACGCCGCGAGCGAGCACGCCACGACGACCACGACCCAACCGACCCTCCGCCACCTAGAGCTCACGCGCGCGACACTACGACCCCGGGCCGGTAGTCTGTGCAACATGTTGGTAAAGACCGCGGATTTCTCCGCGCTGTGCGTCCCGCTCCGGGAGCCCTTCGTCATCGCGACGGCGCGGATGGACACGACGCGCGCGGGGCTCGTGCGCCTCACCGCCGCGGAGGGCGGTGCCCCCGAGGTGCCGGGGCTCGGCGAGGCGGCGTGCCTGCACCCGGTCACGCGGGAGGACCTGCCCGACATCGAGCGCGCGTGGCCCGCGGCCGCGGAGCGGGTCGTGGGCGCCGAGGTGGGTACGCCCGAGGAGGCCCTGGCGCTCGCGGCCGCGGCCTCCCCCGCCTCCCCCGTGCTCGCCGCGGCGCTCGAGTGCGCCCTCGTGGACGCCCTCGCCCGGGCGAGGGGCGTCTCGGTGCGCGCGCTCTTCGGGTGCTCCGCGCCGGCGGCGACCCTCGAGAGCGACGTCACGATCCCGATCGCCGAGGAAGAAGAGATGCTCCGCGTGGGCCGGCGCTGGCACGCGCAGGGCTTCCGTGCCTTCAAGGTGAAGGTGGGGAGAGACGCCGAGCGCGAGGCGCGCGCCATGTGCAGTCTGCACGCGTCGCTCCCGGGGCTCCGCCTGCGCCTCGACGCGAACGGGGGCTTCACGGCCGAAGAGGCGCTGGCCACCCTGAGGGCGCTGCGCGCGCGCGGCGCGGAGGTCGAGTGCTTCGAGCAGCCTTGCGCTCGCGAGGACCTCGACGGGATGGCGCGCGTGGCGCGGGACGGCGGCGTCCCGGTCGTCGCCGACGAGTCGCTCCGCGGGCCGGGCGACCTCGACGACCTCGTGCGCGCGAAGGCCGCCACGGGCGTGAACCTCAAGCTCGTGAAGCTCGGCGGGTTCGGCCCTTCGCTCGCGCTCGGGCGCGAGGCGCGGCGGCGCGGGCTCGAGCTCATGGTGGGCGGGATGGTGGAGACCCGCCTCGGCATGACGTGCGCGGCGACGCTGGCGACGTGCTTCGACGCGGTCGCGTACGCCGATCTCGACACCGCCTGGCTCCTCGCGAGCGATCCCTTCGAGGGCGGCTTCGCGTCCGAGGGGCCGCGCCTCCGCGTGACGGGCGGGCCGGGGTTCGACGTGCGCGACGCGAGCTGAGCCGAGGCCTCAAGGTCTGACGCCAGATGGCATTCGGCCGTCTGGCGCCAGACCTTTCCCTTTGTCTCCGGGGCGAGCCCAATGGGGCCCCACCCCACGCGGCGGGCGACGGACGCCCGCTCAGCGTGCCGAGACGACCGCTCCCGGGGGCAGCGCGATGCGGACCTGATCTTCGAAGAGCGCCTCGGGGGGCGGCGGGTCGTCGGGCCCGGTCTCACCCTCGGTCTTGTATTTGACCACGAGCCGCTCGCCGTCGAGCACGACGCGGAAGTAGTCGCCGCTCCCCGCCCACCAGAACCCCTCCTGGAAGAGGACGCCCTTCTGCGCCTTCGGGCGGATAGGCCCGAGGGTGATCGGGCGATCGGTGGTCTCCTCGCGAAAGAGCTCCACGATCTCCTTCTTTCCAGCCGCGTCGGTCACGGTGAGGACGAGGTGGCGCGGCGGAGACATGCCCTCTGCGGGGGCCTTCCCGGGCAGCGCTTCGTAGGCGAGGCGGGCGACGAAGGGCGAGGTCCACGCGCGCAGATCGCGCTCCTTCGCGACGAGGCCGCCGTCGGGCGCGTCGTCGAACCCCGCGCTGCTCGTGAGCATGTCCTCGCCCGTGATGCCGTACGAGCCGTCGGCGCGGCGCACGAGCGTCAGCACCTTCTTCCCGTGGTCTTCGTAGCGCCCCGAGCGCCACCGCTGCGTGAAGGTCACGCGCGCGGTGTTCGCGGGGAGCGCGCCGCCGTGCCAGGTCTCGAACGACGGCGCGTCGGCGACGACGGTCGGCTTGCCCTTCACCATCTTCTCGCGGTCCGTCTTCCAGGAGGCGAACCTGTAGGTCTTCTCGCCCCCCTCGCGTACGCGCTTCGTGCCCTTGAACGTCGCCGGCTCGTAGAGCGCGAAGTACGCCGCGGCGTCCCCCTTGCCCTGCGCTGCGCACCACGCCGCGAGGAGCTTGCGGAGCTCGCCCTCCACCTCCGACGCGCTCGGTCCGGTCGGCGCGGGCGCCTTCGGCGCGGTGGCGGCGTCGGTCGCCTCGGCCCCGGAGCCGGCGGGCTTGCTGCAACCACCCACCGCCCCGAGCGCGGCGAACACCATGATGACCCCGGCGCGCCGCGGCGCGCTCGGCGACTGTCGCTTGTCCACGTGTGTCTCCTGTCCGGCTGCGCGCGCGGGGCCGCGGCGGGCGGCCAGCCTACGCGAGGCGGCGGCGTGCGGTGGGACCTTTTGGGATGCCGAGCGCCCCGGCCTCAGGGCACGAAGCGGCGCCGGCCGATCTTGTTCTTCTCCGCCTCCACCTTCGCGCGAGCGACCACGTCTTCGACGCTGAACGCGAGGTCCACGGTCTGATTTTTCACATACAGATCATAGAGATCCGAGAAATGAGGCGACGTCGGGTCGAACACCTGTCCGCCCGGGATCACGTTGCGGGCGATGGGTCCCTTCGCGGGATCGAGCTCGGCGACGAAGCGGATCGAGGCGCCGGAGCCGTACGTGTAGTCGTCGTCCTCGATGCCGTGTCCGGCGACGTCGACCGTGCCGTCGCCTCCGTGCCGCGCGACCTTCTTCTGCGCGAGCGACGGGAGCGGCAGGAAGAACTGCGGCTGGAGGGTGTGCACGTTCCCCCAGCGCCAGGCCGCCGGATCGGCCCCCTGCGTCGTGAACACCGCCCCGAGCGCGCCGAGCGCGGCCTTCGCGAGGGTGAACGAGCGGGTCTCCACAGCGGGCGTGCGCACGTCGTCGAAGAGCGCCTCTTTGGTCTTGAGGGTGTTCGGCGCGGAGAGCAGCGTGGCGAGGAGCTTCAGCGTCGGGGCGCGGCCGAGCTTCACGCCGAGGACCTCGGCCTCGTCGCCGACGGCCGCCTGGGCGAGGCTCGTGGCGAAGGCCGCCATGATGGCCGTGGCCTTGGAGTCTGCGATCTCCTTCGGGGTCGCCGTGGGCTCGGTGCCCGCGGGCGTGTCGTAGGTCCACCCCGCGGCGAGCGTCTTCGCTTCGCCGAGGAACGCCTTCACGTTGGCCGGCGCAGCCGCGAGCAGCGGCGCGAGCTCGGCGTGCGTCCCCGGGGTCGCGAGCTCGGCGGAGAGCTCCGTGACGGCCGCGACGAACGCGGGCTGCCACGCCTTGCCCCAGTTCGTCACAGCGTCGGCCTGGATGCTCGCCAGGGCGTTCGCGTCGAGCTTCTTGCCGCCGGCGAGCCCCTCCTTGATGCGCGTGGTGATGCGCGAGACACGCGTCCCCGGATCGTAGTCGGACCCCATGTACAGCGGGAAGCCCCCGACCTCGGGCTCGTTCGCGGGATCGTTGTCGGCCGTCACGCCCACCGGATCGGCGTTCGCCGTGACGAGGTAGCCCTTCGCGGGGTTCTTCGCGTTCGGCGCGACCTTCGGGTCGAAGTAGCCGTCCCACTCGGCGGAGCCGTCGCCCGGGAGCACCTTCCAGGGCTTCGTGCCCTTCGGCCGGCGGGGCACGCGGATGGCCTGGGTCCACGCGATGTTCCCCGAGTCGTCGGCGAGCACCCAGTTCTGCCCGCCGTAGGCGAAGTCCTTCTGGAGCGCGGCGACGCACTCGTCCACGTTCTTCGCGACGTTCACGCCGTAGATGGCGCGGAGGAGCGGGGCGCTCTCGTACCCGGTGTAGCGCACGGAGAGTTCCTCGGCGCCGAGCGGCTCGATGCCCGAGCCGGTGATGCGCGGGACGATGGGGCCGTGGTGGGGCACGTCGTAATAGGTGACCTTGGTCTCGGTGCCGGGCCGGCCGAACCCGCTCGAGCGGAAGGTCTCCTCGCGCGGGACGAGCTTCACCTGGGCGCCCTTGAAGACCACGCACGAGCCGCCCCCCGCGGAGCACGGCACCACCGTCTCGCGGTAGACGTCGGTCACGTCGACGTAGCTCACGGTGCTGCCCCAACCCACGTGGCGGTTCATGCCGAGGGTCACGAGCGGGATGCCGGGGAACTGCACCCCCATCACGTCGAGCCCGTCTTTGGCCGACAGGTGCACGAGGTAGAAGATCGAGGGGCTGCCGAGCGAGAGGTGGGTGTCATTGGCCACCATCGCCCGCCCGGTGGCCGAGTTGGTGGGGCCTACGACCCAGTTGTTCGACCCGCGGTCGGGGTCTTGGCGTCGATCGAGGCCCACGCCCTCGAGGCTCGCGAGGTCCTTCCGGAGCATGGCGAGCGACGCCTTGTTGGCGGCCCGGCCGCGGCTTCGCGGCGGCTTGGCGAGGGCCGTGGGCCCGCCGGCGACCTCTTTCCACCCGTCCACGGTGAACACCGGCTCGAAGGGCAGAGCGCGCCAGTAGTCGTCCGAGAACCCCACGCGCGCGGCCTTCGCCGCGTCTGGACTGCCCACGAACTTCGCGGCCTCCTCCTTGTCCCACGTCGTGCGCGCGACGTCGGTCGTGCCGTCGAACGCGAGCTGGAAGGCCTGCAGCTCGCCGAGGACGACCGAGTCGAGCTCGGTCCAGGGCGTGATCGACGAGACACCGTAGTAGAGCTCGAGTCCCCCCTTCGGGATCGTGTATTTGCCAGCGCGCACGCCTTCTTGCCAGGCGTTCACGCCGGCGGCGAAGCTCTTCAGAGTGGCGACCATGAGCTTGTCGGTGGGGTCGGTCGACGCCTGGAGCTTCTTCAGCCCCACCTCGGCGGTCGCGCGGAGGTGGTGACTGCGATACCGAATGTCGCTGGCGATGGCGGCGGCGCTGAAGTCGCCCACGATCTCGGCGAGGGTGCCGGAGGCCTGGCGGCGCCCGAAGTCCATCTCGAGCCAGCGGTCCTGCGCCATCATGTAGCCCTGCGCGTAGGCCGCGTCGGGCGTGGTGGCCGCGTAGATGTGAGGGATGCCCGCGTCGTCGCGGACCACGTCGACCGGCGCGGAGAGCCCCGCGCCCTTCAGCTCCTCCTGCACCGGCAGCGCCTCGATCGGGCTCGGGGGCGGGCTGCCGTCCGGCGACGCCGCGTCGGTGGCCGAGGGGGCCGGGGCGGGCGTGCCGCCCGGCGCGTCGTCGCCCGTGCAGGCGGCCATGAGCGTGAGGACGAGCGGGGCGAGCGAGACGAGCGGGAGGAGCGGGCGGCGCATGGAGGCACCCTATCGCCTCCGCTCGCGCCGTCAACTCGGTCCGCGAGCGCCTCGGCGCGGGGCCCGCGGGCCCCAGCGGTGTCCGTGTATTCCACACGCTTCTCGGCGCCCCGGGCGCTGCGGGGGTGGACGAGCTGGTAGTGTGGGCGCTCGGAGACGCGCACCATGAGCCAGCCTCGGACACCCGCGCCCCCCAGGCACGCCGGAGACTCCCACAACTTCGGTCGCCACGTGACCATCGCGGGGGGCGAGGTCCACAAGCCCCGGACGCTCCTCTGGGAGTGGCTCGTGCTTGGCGCCGGGAGCCCGCTGCGCGCCCTCCTGCGCGCGCTCGCCGAGGAGGAGCTCCACGACCCGAGCGCCTTCGCGTTTCTGCCGGAGCTCCGGTTCTCGGGCCAGGATGCGCGCGACGGGGGAACGGTCGAGGAGCTCGCGCTCGCCCCGCTCGGCCGGCTCGCCCCTCTCGCCCCTCTGGCGGCCGCGCGGCGGCGGGAGCTCGCGCTCGTGGTCGGGCGCGCGACGGCGCTCTTCGCCTGGCTCGGGCTGGCGGATCTCCACTGGGAGAACCTCGCGCTCGGCCAGGACGCGCGCGGGGGAATCGTGTTCGCGCCGCTCGACGTCGAGATCGTCTTCGACGACCTCGCGCTCCCCACCGCGACGAAGCTCCTGCCCGAGGCCGATGAGGAGTACGGCGCCGTGAACCGCCACGCGTGCGGCGTGCGCCGTGTGCTGCCGTTCCTCGGCAAGCCCGTGGACGTCACCGACCTCGTGGCCATGGTCGACGCGTACCTGGGGGTGCTCACGCTGCTCGATCGCCACGGCGCCCGGATCGCCGACGTGCTCACGCAGGTGCCGGGCCTCCGCGAGGCGCCCATCCGCGTGCTCTTGCGCGGCACCGGCGACTACGTGCGCGCCCGCTCGCAGCCCGTGTGGCCGCCGCTGCTCGACGCGGAGGCCGAGCAGCTCGCGCGCGGGGACATCCCCTATTTCTTCCGCCTCTACGGCCGCCCCGGGATTCACTATTTCGTCGAGCCCACTCTCGAACGCCTCGGGCGGCTGCCCATGAAGGGGGACGTCCCGCAGCTCGAACCCCTCTTGCCGCTCGCGAAGGGGCTGCGCTCGCCTTCGCGGGCGTCGCTGCGCGAGGAGGGGCTCTTCGCGACCCTCGGCGCGTTCGACCACCCGTCGTTCACGGGCACCCACTCCCACGGTGCGCTGTCGGTGACGTTCTCGGCGCGGAGGCTCACGCTCGCCCTGCCGGGCGGGGACGAGCTCGTCGGCAAGCGAGACCTCCGCGCGTACGTGGAGAGCGTCTACCTGCCGTGCGCGTGCGGAGAGGTCGCGTCGCCGCTCGTGCCCGCGGTGACCGTGTGCAGGGCTG
>CAZHGG010000148.1:0-9687 GCA_964531755.1 uncultured Polyangiaceae bacterium | reverse complement strand
CCCGCCGCTCCCGGCGGCCCCCACCTTGCCGCGCCCGCCGACCGCGTGCGCCCCGGAGCTCGGGCCCGAAGCCTCGCCAGAGTCGGCGCGCGGGATGCGGCGCCGCACGAGCTCCTCCCTCACGCTCCTCGACGGCACGACCGTGCTCGTCCCCTCCGCGAAGGCCCCGGAGGAGGGCAAGGTCACCGCCCGCGACATCGTGAGCGCGCTCCGCGCGCGCGCACACGGCGCCGACGCGCCGGAGATCCTTGGCGAGGACCCGCGGTGGGAGGCATACGTGGCGGCCCTCCTCTCGCTGCTGCTGCGCAGGGGGCTCGTGTCCGAGCGCGAGCTGATGGAAGAGCTGTCGCGGGTCTAGGCCTCGCTCGCGACCGCGCGCGCGGCCCGGCGGCGCACGCGGGCCTCCACGGCGAAGAGCATGGGCGGCAGGAACAGCCCGAGCCCCACCGAGAGGAGGGCGACGCGGCTCATGCCCTCGAGCGACCGGTCCGGGCGCTCCGCCAGCATCAGGGCCGAGACGACCGCGCCCGTCGCCGAAGCGAGGTGCTGCACGGCCGACTGCACGCTCATGAACGCGGCCCGCTGCGAGGGCTCGGGCACCTTGGTCGTGAGGGTGTTGTACGAGAGGTTGCGGATGCTCATCGCGAACATGAACCCCATGAAGATGGCCACGACCGGGATCGCCGGCGGATCGAACGCGAAGCCCAGCACGACGACCACCGACAGCAGCAGCGTGCCCACCGAGCCCACGCGGGCGGAGCCAAACCGGTCGACGATCGGGCCGACGGCGCGCATGGTCGCGAAGCTCACCGCCCCGCCGGCCATGTAGAGCAGGCCGAGGCGCCCCGCGGGGAAGCCGAGGTTCAGCATCGTGTAGGCCGCGATGTTGGGGACCAAGACGAAGGACGCGCCCATGGCGACCCAGGTCATGCCGTACGAGAGGAGGATCTCGACGCGCGCCAGCGTGCGGAGCTCGCCCCACATGGAGCGCGCCCGGGGCGCGTCGAGGTGGGCGCGAAGCGTGGGCAGCCGCGCGAGCGCGAGCCCCGCCACCGTGACGCCGAGCGCCGCCGTGAAGACGAACGGGGCCCGCCACGAGATGCGCTGCGTGAGCTCGAGACCGAATGGCACGCCGAGCACCGAGGCCGCCGCGAACGCGCCCATCACCTTGCCCATCGCGTTGCCGCGGCGCGCGGCGGGGACGACGTCGGCGATGATCGACATCGCGATGGAGGTAGCCGGGCCGCCGAACAGGCCGGCGAGGACGCGCGCCGCGAGCAGCGAGGGGAGGCTCCACGCGAAGGCGCCGGCGAGGGTGCCGGCGGCGAGCCCCACGAGCGCGACGAAGAGCGCGCGCTTGCGCTCGAACCGGTCGAGGAAGAACGCCCCCGCGAAGCCCGAGGCGGCCGCCGCGGCGGTGTAGCTGCCGGTGACCCACCCCGCGTCCGACTGGGGGAACGCGAGGGCCTGCGACATGAAGGGCCCGAGCGGGCTCACCATCATGAAGTCAAGGATGTTGACGAACTGGACGGCGCCCACGAGGAACACGACCGTCGACTCGCGCGCGTCGCTCACGGGGTCGGGCGCGGCGATGCGGTCTTCAGCCTCCGGCACCGCACGACCGTAGCAAAAGTCGCCGGGGCGCGGCGACCTTCGCGCCGGGGCGCCCGGCTGCTAGAAGCCGGGCCGTGACCGGGCCCCAGGAACAGCACCGCGCGTGGACCCCCGACTCCTGGCGTGAGCGGCCGCTGGGCCACGGCGCGCCCTACCCCTCGCTCGACGGCGAGGGGGAGGTCGACGCGGTGACGCGGAAGCTCTCGTCGCTGCCGCCGCTCGTCACCTCCTGGGAGGTCGAGCGGCTGAAGGCGCTCGTCGCCGACGCCCAGGAGGACCGCCGCTTCCTCCTCCAAGGGGGCGACTGCGCCGAGACCCTCGACGACTGCCAGCCGGGCATCATCGCGAACAAGCTCAAGATCCTGCTGCAGATGTCGCTCGTGCTCGTCCACGGCGGCAAGCGGCCCGTGATCCGCGTGGGGCGCCTCGCCGGGCAATACGCGAAGCCGCGCTCGTCGGCGGAGGAGGTGCGCGACGGTGTGCGCCTGCCGAGCTACTTCGGCGACCTCGTGAACCGCGCCGAGTTCACGGAGGAGGCGCGCCGCCTCGACCCGCGGGCGATGCTGGCGGCGTACTCGCACGCGGCCATGACGCTGAACTTCGTCCGCTCGCTGGTCGAGGGCGGCTTCGCCGACATGCACCACCCCGAGCAGTGGGATCTGGCCTTCCTCGCGCGCGCCGGCCTGTCGCCCGAGCTTCGTGCAGAGTACACGCACACGTCGCGGGCGCTCGCCGAGTCGCTCCGCTTCATGGAGGCGCTCGGCGAGCGGACGGTCGACCACCTCACCCGGGTCGAGTTCTTCACGAGCCATGAGGGGCTGAACCTCCGCTACGAGTCGGCGCAGACGCGCCGGGTGCCTCGGCGCGAGGGCCACTACGACCTCACCACCCACCTGCCCTGGATCGGCGAGCGCACGCGCGACCTCGACGGCGCGCACGTCGAGTTCTTTCGCGGCGTCCAGAACACGGTGGGCGTGAAGCTCGGGCCCTCGGCGACCCCCGACGACACGCTCCGCCTGGTCGAGCGGCTCGACCCGGGGAACACGCCCGGTAAGCTCGTGCTCATCACGCGCATGGGCGCGGCCCGCGTCGAGGCGCGCCTGCCCGCCCTCGCCGAGGCCCTGCGCCGGGCGGGCCGGCGCGTCTTGTTCGTGTGCGACCCGATGCACGGGAACACCACGACCACCGCCGCCGGCGTGAAGACCCGGGATCTGACGGACATCCTGCGCGAGATCGAGGCCACGTTCGACGTGCTCGAGGCGGCGGGCGCGCACCTCGGCGGGGTGCACTTCGAGCTCACGGGCGAGGACGTGACCGAATGCACGGGCGGCGGTCTGGGCGAGGAGGACCTCGACCGCAACTATGCGAGCGTGTGCGATCCGCGCCTGAACTACCGTCAGGCGCTCGAGATGGCCTTCTGCATCGCGAAGCGGCTCGCCGGGCGGCCAGCGCGAGCGCACGGAACGTAGGCGCGCGCCGCCGAGATTTGCTAACGAGGCGCCGTGCACGAAACGGCAAAGAGCGACACGCGCCCGCGGGCGGTGCTCGTGGGGGTGCAGCTCCCCGACACCGACGCGACCTCCTTCCAGGCGAGCCTCGACGAGCTCGCGCGCCTCGTGACCACCCTCGGCTACGCGCCCGACCTCGTGATCACGCAGAAGCGCGACAACCTCTCGCCCGCGGCCGTGCTCGGCGAGGGCCGCCTCCAGGAGCTGGCCTTGGCGACCGGCGGCAGCGGGCACACCGGCACGACCGTGCCTCGCACCAAGGACAAGGCGCGCATGCGGCGCGAGGGCGAGGGGCACGACGGCGAGGCCGAGCACGCGCACGCCCGCCACGCGCGCGGACACGGGCACGACGACGACGCGCCGCGCGGGCACAGGCAGGCCCACGAGGAGCGCGAGAGCGCGTTCGCGCTCGTCGCGGTCGACCACGACATCACGCCGAGCCAGGCGCGGAACCTCGAGCGCGCGACGGGCGTGCAGGTGCTCGATCGCACCGGCGTGATCGTGGAGATCTTCCACCGCCACGCGAAGAGCCGCGAGGCGAAGCTCCAGGTGGAGATCGCCCGCCTCGCGTACACCGCCCCGCGGCTGCGCGAGTCCCCTACCGGCAAGGAGCGCCAGGCCGGGCGGGGCGCCGGCGAGGCCGCCCTCGAGCTCGATCGCCGCAAGATCCGCGATCGCATCGCGGAGCTGAAGGAGGAGCTCGAGCTCGTCCAGAAGGACCAAGACAACCGCCGGGCGCACCGCCAGAGCGCGCGCCGCGTGGCGCTCGTCGGCTACACGAACGCGGGAAAATCCTCGCTCATGCGCGCGCTCACGGGCAGCCACGTGCTCGTGGAAGACAAGCTCTTCGCCACGCTCGACACGACGGTGCGCGCGCTCCACCCCGAGGTCAGGCCGCGCGTGCTCGTGTCGGACACCGTCGGCTTCATCAAGAAGCTCCCGCACGACCTCGTGGCGTCTTTCAAGTCGACGCTCGACGAGGCGCACGAGGCCTCGCTGCTCCTCCACGTGGTCGACGCCTCCGACCCCACGTTCCGCGCGCAGCTCGAGGTGACGCGGGCGGTCCTGGCCGAGATCGGCGCGACCGCGGTGCCCACGCGCATCGTCCTCAACAAGACCGATCTCCTCACCGAGGCGGCGAGGCGCGCCCTGGCGAGCGAGTACCCAGACGCCCTCCTCGTCTCGGCGCATGACCCCGCGGGCGTCGAGGCCGTGCGGGCGCACATCCTCGCCTTCTTCGACGAGCGCGACGAGGAGCGCGCGTACGTGGTGCCGTACGCCGAGCAGGCGCGGGTCGCGGAGCTGCACGAGCACGCCCGGGTCCTGCAGGAGGACTACGGCGAGGAGGGCGTGCGCCTCCGCGCCCGCGGCGACGCCGAGACGCTCGATCGCCTCGAAAAGCGCGGCCTCCGCCGGGCGGAGTGAGCTCGAGGGCGCCGCCGAAAATGAGGTCCGGTGACCTCACCTCGGCGGGCCGCGCGCGCGACACACACGGAGTTTGGCGACTCCCGCAAGAAGTGCGAGCATGCCGGCGATGAAGATTCGCTCTCTATGGTGGGCGGCCGTGCTGCTCGGGACGCTGGTGGCCGCGGCGCCACCGGCGATCGCCGCGGGCCCGGTCAAGGAAGCAAAAGAAAAGCTCAAGGAGGAGAAGAAGGAGCTGAAGGAGGCGCGGAAGGGCGGCGACGCCGGGGCCGTGGCCGACGAGAAGAAGGACGTCAAGCAGGCCGCGGAGGAGCTCCGCGAGGCCCGCAAGAAGCGCCGCAACGAGCACCTCGCCGAGATGCGCGCGAAGTGGGGTGAGATCCTGAAGAAGCCGGGCGTGAAGGAGGAGATGCGGACGCACATGCGGCGCATGTCTCGGCTCCGCCGCATCGAGCACCTCGCCAAGGAGGGCAAGAAGGACGCGATCGCGAAGCGCGCCGCCGCCGCGATGGAGAAAGAGAAGGCCCGCCACCAGAAGAAGATGGACGAGCTCAAGGGTCAGGCCGCGCCTGCCGCCTCGGGAGGTGCAAAATGAAGCGCTCGACGAAGCTCTCGCTCGCCTCTCTCCTGTTCGGCGCGCTCAGCGTCGCCTCGGTCGCGGCCCTCGCGGGCTGCGACGACAAGAAGGCGCCGGACGTCCCCACGGTCACGCCGCCCACGCCGTCGGCCGAGCCGACCGCGGCGGTCAGCGCGGCGCCCTCGGCGGCGCCGTCCGCCGTCGCGGCCGTCGAGGACGACACGCCGACCGAGGAGGACTTCGAGGAGGACTCGGAGACCATCACGGAGGCGAGCCTCGACAGCGAGCTCACGAAGCTCGAGGCCGAGCTCAAGTAGCGTCTCCCGGCGACGTCCCCAGCGGGCTCCCCTCGCCTCGGGCGCGAGCGGGGCCCGCTCCTTTTTCGCCGCGGGCCCGCGGGGCGCGGAGGCTACACCCGCGCGATCCGGCCCCGCGAGAGCACCACGAAGCGCCGCGCGAGGAGGGCGGAGACCACCACGAGGCCCGCGAACAGCCCCCACCAGAGGCCCGGGGCCCCCATCCCGAAGCGAAAGCACAGGAGCAGGGCGAGCGGGCACCCGACCACCCAGTGCGCGCCCACGTTCGCCCAGAACGGGAACTTCACGTCCCCGGCGCCGCGCAGCGCGCCCGCCGCGACGCTCTGCACGCCGTCGAACACCTGGAAGAGCATGGCCACGCGCATGAGGGCGACCGCCGTCCCGATCACGCGCGCGTCGGTGGTGAAGAGGCCCACGAGGAACGCCGGCACGAGGAAGAACACGAGGCTCGCGACTCCCATGTAGGTTGCACCTACCGCGAGCCCGAGCAGGCCGGGCCGGCGCGGGGACCGACCCTCGCCCACGGCGTAGCCGACCCGAACGCTCGTCGCGCTGGAGATGCCCTGCGCGCCCATGAACGTGAAGCTCGAGAGCCCGATGACGATCTGGTGGGCCGACACGGCGTGCTCGCCGAGGAGGCCCGCGAGGACGCCCACGGCCGCGAACACGCCGATCTCCGCGCCGAGCTGCAGGCCCATCGGGACCCCCAAGCCGAACACCCGCGCGAGGGTGGGGGCGCCCTCCGAAGGGGGCTCACGGCGCCGCAGCGCCGCCCGCAGGACGACGGCCACGAGCACGAGGTTGGCCAGCGCGTTCGCCACGCCCGCCCCGAAGGCGCCCCGCGGTGGGAGGCCGACGGCGGGCAGGCCCACGGCCACGAGCGCCGCGTCCCCCTGGACGAGCAGCGCACACGCGGCGACGTTGACGACGTTCGCGACCACCGCCGCGACCAGCGCGGGGCGGGTCTCGCCGTGCGCCTGGAGGAAGGACTTGATGGCGAGGAACGCGGGGAACAGGAACATGCTCGGCGCCTGCGCGACGAGGTAGGCCCGGGCCGGCGCGACGAGCGCGGCCTCGACGCCGAGCGCCGGCAGCGCGAGCGTGATGGCCCAAGCGAGCAGCGCCGTGGGTAGCCAGACGAGGCCGAGCGCGCCCAGCGTGCGGGTGAGCGCGCCCCACGCCCGACCGCGCTCTCCCGCCCCGACGGCCTGAGACGCGAGCGGCTCGAGCGCGCCGGCGATACCGATGCACACGGCCATCGCCGCGAAGCCGACCGAGCGCCCGATGGACGCGCCGCCGAGATCGGCGACCGACACGCGCCCGAGGAACGCGACGTCGACGAGGCCGAGCAGCATGAGCCCGAGCTGCGCCACGGCGATGGGCCAGGCCAGACGGAGCAGCTCCGCGAGCTCTCGGCGGGTCGCACCGCTCACGGGAGCCTCCGCGAGGAGCGCGCGGGCGGGGGCGAGGCGGCGGTCTTGGCGGTGGTGAGCACGGCGTCCCGGAGGTGCGCCACGTCGTTCCACGAGACGAGGCGGGTGGCGCCGCCGGGCTCCCGCTCGAGCACCGTGACCGCCGTGTTCGAGAGGGGGCCGAGGCGCCGCATGGTCTCCGCGATGGCGTCGCGCGGGCCCAGCACGCCCGCGACGTAGGCCTTGATGGCGGCGCCGTGCGAGACCACCATCACGTGGCAGCGCGCGCTCGGCCCCGCGGCCGCCTGCGCCGCCACCGAGGCGGCGAGCACCGCGCGCTCGAGGGCCTCGCTCATGCGGGCCGCGAGCTCCGCGTAGGTCTCGCCGCCGCCGCGCGCCACGTCCAGGCCGGCGCGCCACGCGGCGTGCTCCTCCGGGTAGAGGGCCTCGACCTCGCGCGCGGTCTTCCCCTGCCACGCGCCGACGTAGACCTCGCGCAGCCCCTCGTCGACGCGCACCTCGAGCCCGAGCACCTGCGAGAGCACCGACGCCGTGTCCACCGCGCGCTCGAGGTCGGAGCTGTAGAGCGCGTGAAGGTCGACGCCAGGCTCGAGCTCGGCGAGGCGCAGGGCGAGCTTCTCCGCCTGAACCCTGCCGCGCGCGTTGATCCCCCGGCCGCCCTGCCCTTGATACACCCCGGAGTGGTTGTCGTCGGTCTCGCCGTGGCGCACGAGAAAGAGGCGCGCGCATGGACCAGAAAAAGGCATGGGTGGGGGCTCTCTTTCTGCCACACGCTTGCGGTTTCGGGCAAGGAAGGCTAATGCACGTGCCCCGTCTTTATCGCCCCGCCCGGTGGGGCTCCCCGCCTCGTCGTTGAAGGATGTACTCCCATGGCGCGTGTCACCGTCGAAGACTGCCTCGAGCGTGAAGAGAACCGCTTCGCCCTGGTGCTGCTCGCCGCCGCCCGCACGCGCCAGCTCATGAAGGGCCAGCCCTCGCTCGTGCCGTCGAAGAACAAGGCCGCCGTCACGGCCCTCCGCGAGATCGCGGCGGGCAAGGTGCACTACGACCGCTCGAGCAACGACGTCGTCTCGGAGTGGATCGACGCCAAGGCCCGCGCCGGCCAGCCTTGAGCCGAGCGGTCTCGCCGCCCACCGCCAGAGCGCCGCGCGCGAAGACCCCCGCCCCGCCGACCGATCCAGCCGCCGCGCTGCGTCGGCTCGGCTCGTTCGCGCACTACGCGGACCCTGCATACTACACGCACACGTACGCCGCCCGGGACGCGGACGTGCGCTACTACGTGGAGCAGGGAAAGCGCGCCCGCGGGCCGGTGCTCGAGCTCGGGGCGGGCAACGGACGCATCACCTTGCCGCTCGCGCGCCACGGCGTCGAGGTGGTCGCGGTGGACCACTCGCGGCCGATGCTCGCCGACCTCCGCGCGCGCCTGGCCGAGGAGCCGCCCGAGGTGCGCGCCCGCGTGCGCGTCCACGAGGGCGACATCCGCTCGGCGCGCCTGCGCCGGCGCTTCGCCCGCGTGTTCTGCCCGTTCAACACGGCGCTCCACCTCTACACGCGCGACGACGCCGAGCGCTTCTTCGCCACGGTGAAGCGGCACCTCGCCCCGGGCGGAGAGCTCGTGGTCGACCTGTCGGTGCCGCTCGCCGAGAACCTCGCGCGGGATCCCGAGCGCGCGTACGGCGCGCCCCGCTTCCGCCACCCGACGGAGGGGTTGGTCCGCTACAAGGAGCTCTTCGACTACGACCCCGCGACGCAGGTGCTGCTGGTCACGATGCAGTTCTTCCCCGAGCCGCCGCGCCCCGCCTTCGCCACCGTGCTCGCGCACCGGCAGTACTACCCGCAGGAGTGGGAGGGGCTCCTGCACTACAATGGGTTCTCGCGCCTCCGCGTGTTCGGCGATTTCTTCGGCGGCCCGCTCGCGCGCGACAGCGACGTGATGGTGTGGCACGCGCGGGCCCGCGCGCCCGCAGGGATGCGCCCGTGACGCTCGCCGAGCGCCTCGAGGGCGTGCTCGCGCGCATCGCCGAGGCCGAACGGGCCGCGGGGCGCGCCCTGGGCGAGGTGAAGCTCGTGTGCGTCTCGAAGCGGCACCCCGTGGAGGCGGTCCGCGAGGCCTACGCGCTCGGGCAGCGCCGCTTTGGCGAGAACTACGCCCAGGAGCTCGCGGAGAAGGCCGAAGCCCTCGCGGACCTGCCGGACCTCGAGTGGCATTTCATCGGGCACCTGCAGTCCAACAAGGCGAAGCTCGTGGCGCGGTGGGCCTCCGTGGTCCACGCGATCGACTCCGCCGGCGTGGCGCGCGAGCTGGGGCGGCGCCGCGCCGGGCTCGGCCTGCCGCCCCTCGCGGTGCTGCTGGAGGTGAACCTCGGCGGCGAGGCGCAGAAGCACGGCATGGCGGCGGCGGAGCTCCCGGACATCGCGGCGAGCGTCGCGGCGGAGCCCTGGCTCGCGCTCCGCGGGCTGATGACCATGCCGCCCGCGGGCGACCGCGAGGCCGCCCGGCGCGTGTTCTCGACGCTGCGCACGCTCCGCAACGTCGCCACGCCGTCGCTCCCCGAGCTCAGCATGGGGATGAGCGACGATCTCGACGTGGCGATCGCGGAGGGGGCCACGTATGTACGCGTAGGCACAGCCATTTTTGGCGAGCGGACCACGTGACGGCGCGCGGACTCGGCCCGCCGGACCGCGTGAGACACCCTCGCGCCATGCCCTCTCCTCCCCGGCGTGTCAGCGCGCTCGTCACGCTGGCCGCGCTGGCCGCGTGCGGCGAGGTCCGCGCTCCCAGCGCGCCGCCGCCCGAGCCCACGGCGCCGCCC